>CAZTCE010000018.1:3213-11597 GCA_964612205.1 uncultured Eubacteriales bacterium
CTCATATTTGCAACATTGCTTGTATTAAATTTAGTTACATCCAAACTTGTTAATTCGTTACAACCACTAAACATATAACTCATATTTGCAACATTACTTGTATCAAATTTAGTTACATCCAAACTTGTTAATTTATTGCAATCACGAAACATATTGCTCATATTTGCAACATTGCTTGTATTAAATTTAGTTACATCCAAACTTGTTAATTTATTACAATCACGAAACATATACGACATATTCGTTACTTTACTTGTGTCTAAAATAGTTAGACTCGTTACTGTTGTACAGTTTGAATAGCTGGAAAATAAGTCCTTGCTATTTACTGGTGCCATTATATTCTCTTTTGTTCCAATATTTGCACCAATGTGTAAATCATATTTAGTACTATCTCCACCATTAACCTCAACCCAAGCTAATACAGTCTTGTCACTATCTCGTGAAACATCCCAAACCGTGTTATCGTTACCAACTTTGCTTACATATCCATTCGGAATTGAAGTTTCAAAAGTTATCGTTTTTATTGAATCTGCTTCATACGTTGATGAACCTATTGCATATCTTGTAGAACCTCTCTCCATCAAATAATACACTGGCACTTCAACTTTTAGCGTATAGCTTGCTGTGTTGTCAGGAGATGTATATTTATAGTTAACTCCGTCTGTTACTGTTGCTGTAATTATTGTTTCGCCTGAATCATACATTGTCACTTTGCCGTTTGCGTCAACCGTTGCAACGCTTGGTTTTGAAGATGTATACGTTACTGCACCATCACCTGTTTTAGTTAAAACATTTGTGAAAGGTTCATCGCCAGCTTTCTTTTTAACTTCGCCACTTGCAAAGCTAATGCTTCCGTTTGCTTTTTCAACCACAAATGAAACAGAATCTGTTGTATATCCTTTGTAGCCTAGTGATTCTGCAATCACTGCATACATGTAATATGTGCCTGCATTCAAACTTGTTGAAGTCATGCCGCTCCAAATAGTTCCACCTGAATTTGAAGCAGTTGTGCTGTAATAGTAAGTGATTGCTCCACTTCCATCATATCCTACAACGCTAGGTTCGCTAAGTGTTCCATCATAAGTATATCCTGCCATATTAACCGTTGCAAAAACATCCGCTTTGCCAACTATCAAAGTGTAGCTTGCTGTTTTGGTTGAATATGTGTAATTTTTACCATCAGTAACAGTTGCTGTGATTGTTGCACTTCCACCACCAACAATTGTTACTTCACCGTTAGATGCAACCGTTGCAACATTTGGATTTGATGAACTATATGTCACAGTTCCATCTCCAACTTTTGTAACTCTATTTGTAAAAGTGCCATCTTCTAACGACTTTGTAATTGTGTTTCTTGAAAAATTAATACTTCCATTTGCCTTGTTAATTTTAAATTCGACAGTCGGTGTTTTCACACTTTCGAATTTAGATGTTGCACTAATAACTGCATACATGTAATATGTTCCAACATTCAAACTTGATGAAGTTTTAACGCTTGACCAAGCAATGCCATTATCATTTGAATTAACAGTGTTGTAATAATATGTAGCCATTCCACCGCCAGTGTTTCCAACAATTGTTGGTGTGCTTTTCGTTCCAGCGAAAACGTAATCGCTCATTATAACAGTTGGTGAAATATTTCCCGATGCCCACACTGCGTATAACGTTATGTTTCTATTCGCTTTGCATATTGAACCTGGTTGATATTTTGAAACCGTATCTCCACTAGACTCTGCCCAGCCCATAAATGTGTAGCCTTCTCTAGTTGGTCTTGTTGAACTTATTGTTATGCTCATACCAACTTGTGCAGATTGTGAAGCAGGTACTCCGTACCCCCCATTTACATTATATGTAATATACCATAAGTCTTTTTCGCCTTTTTCATATTTGAATAAATTGTTATAATATTTTTCAATTTCTTCCGCACTATATTTAATTTCTTCTTTTTCTGTGGTTTCGTCTAATAATTCAATTCCTTCAACAAGATATAGCTTCAAACCATCGAATTCTAAAATATAATCGTTCTTGATGTTTTCAAGCTCTAACGTGTTTTTCAATTCCCTGCTCGAAGTAAAATCTAAATAATAGAAATCTCCACTTCCTGCCAAAGCAAGTTGAGTTTGATAGCTAGATTTTTCAACTTTTGGTGCAGAAGTTTCTTCAAAGAAAATTATTTCATCGCCACTTTTTTGAATGTGATTTAAAATACTTGCTTCTTGAATTACACTCGTTACTTCTTTTATTTCGTTGTAAAGTGCTGCTACTGCGGCTTCTTTGGTTGTCCCACTACTATAAAAAATAGCAAGTGAAAGTAAAATAATCATTACAATAACAGTTATAACGATTTGCAAAATCGTAACACCTTCATTATTTCTCATTTGTTTCACCCCTTCTCAAAACAAAATAAATTAAATCTTGTCAGATTCTACTAAATTTCTAACAGAGTCATACGTTTGAACATTAATATCCAAAACTTTGACAGGTGTTTCAAGCATAATCTCGCCTGTTTCAAAGTTTATTAAATAATTTCTTCTAATTGTTTCCATGCCAAGATTTTCAGCTTTATCTCCACTAGACTCAACAAGATACCAACCATTGCCAAGTTCTACATCGTAATAATTTTTTAGCCATTCGTCATCGTAATCGCCTAATATTTTTTGCGATGCAACCCCGTTTACTGCACTAAGCATAGAATTCATTTCTTGGTATAACTCAGTTGCTTCGGCCTTTCCAACAGAATCAATTCCGCTATACACAGCAAAAGAAATAATCAGAATCATTATAATCATGACAATTACTAGTTCAATCATTGAAATTCCACGTTTTGAATTCATTGCACACACTCCCTATCACTCTAAGTTTGTTTCTTATTAAATAGTATCATATTGTAAATTTTAAAACAATAAATTTTACAAAATTTCAAGTTTAGCGAATTTTGCCATAAGTCTTTTATTTCCAACTTTATCAAAATTGATATCTAGTTTTAGATCGTCTTCTTCTGGTTCCGCACATGTGATAACGCCTTCTCCAAATTTTTTGTGCATAACACGCACACCTTCCGCAAAAGCTCCCAAATCAACCGAATCATCGCCTGTGATTTTTTGCAAGAAACTATCGACCGTTCTATATGAAAATGCTGCCTTTGGCTCTTCAACAAAGTTAGGCAAATCATCTCCAAAATTAAAGCTTTCGCGTTGTTTTTTAAGTGTTCCGTTTAACATATCTTCTGGAATCTCGCCCAAAAATCTAGAATATTTATTGCAAGAAGTGCTTCCGAAAACTGTTCTACGCTTTGCACAAGTGAAAAACAAATGCTCTTTTGCTCTAGTTACACCAACGTAGAAAAGACGTCTTTCTTCTTCAACCTCTTCTATTTCTCCAATTGATCTATAGCTTGGGAAAATACCATCTTCAACGCCAACCAAAAATACAATTGGAAATTCCAAGCCTTTCGCAGTATGTAATGTCATAAGCAAAACAGAATCTTGATTTTCGTCAACGTTATCTAAATCTGTTACAAGTGCGATGTTTTCTAGGAAACTTGCCAAAGTTGTGTCTGCTTCTTGATTTTCATATTCAATAACAACGTTTAAAAACTCTCCTAAGTTTTCAATTCTGCTTTCTGCTTCGGTTGTTTTTTCATTTTCAAGCATTTGCATATATCCCGACTCTTTTAAAATTCTGCTAGTTAATTTTTCAATGCTAGAAACATCCGACTTCATTCTTAAAATAAAATCAGAAAATTCTTTCAATTCTTTTCTTGCTCTGCCAAGCCCGAAATTCTCAATGTTTCTAACAACTTCAAACATTGAAGTATTTAATTCATTTGCGATTTGCTCGATTGTGTCAACAGTTGTTTTTCCAATTCCTCTTTTTGGCTCGTTTATTATTCTTTTCAAACTAACGTTATCATTTGTGTTGTATACAAGTCTTAAATAAGCCAAAATATCTTTGATTTCTTTTCTTTCATAGAATTTTTGCCCACCGACAACTCTATAAGGAATTCCCTCACGCATTAAAATATCTTCAAATGCTCTTGATTGGGCATTTGTTCTATATAAAATTGCGAACTCTGAATATTTACGGTATTCATTTATTCTAAGAGTGTTGATTTGTGAAACAACATAGTTTGCTTCATCGTATTCATCATCTGCTTGAAAAACAGTTGGTTTGTCGCCACCTTCATTTTCAGTCCATAATTTTTTCTTAACATTACCGTGATTATTTTTTATAACTTCGTTTGCAATGTTTAAAATGTTTGTTGTTGAACGATAATTTTGCTCCAATTTAATAACTTTTGTGTCTTTGAAATTCTTTTCAAAATTCAAAATATTTTTAATGTCAGCGCCTCTGAATTTATAAATACTTTGTTGATCATCACCAACGACAAAAACGTTGTGATGAACTTCTGAAAGTAGCATTATAAGCTTGTCTTGAGCTTTGTTGGTGTCTTGATACTCATCGACCAAAATATATTTAAATTTGTTTTGGTATTTTTGAAGAGTTTCTTCACTTGCTTCAAAAACTCTGATTGTGTTGTTTATAATGTCGTCAAAATCAAGTGCATTGTTGTTTTTAAGTTTTGTTTGATATAGGCTGTATGCCTTTGCGACATTAGTCATACGAGCATCTGAAGCATGCATATTAGCATAACGCTCAGTTGTGATCATTTCGTTTTTTGCTTTACTAATCTCATAAGCCAAATATTTATCACTATAAACTTTATCATCTAATTTTAATTCTTTTATACATTCTTTTATAACCATTTTCGTGTCGCCCGTGTCATAGATTACGAAATCTCTGCCATAGCCGATTTGAGTGATTTCATTTCTTAAAATTCTAACACACATTGAGTGGAAAGTTCCAACCCAAATGTCGTTAACATCGTTTCCAACCAAACCTTCAATTCTTGTTTTCATTTCTTTGGCTGCTTTATTTGTAAAAGTAATTGCGATTATGTTCCAAGGTTTAACACCTTTTTCTGAAATCAAATATGCTATTCTATTAGTTAAAACCCTAGTCTTGCCACTGCCTGCACCGGCAATAACAAGAAGTGGTCCATCAACATGCATAACCGCCTCTTTTTGTTCTTTATTTAATCCGTTTAAAATTTCTTCTGCGTTCATTTTTTTATCCTTTCTAAATCAAATTTACTTTATCAGTATAATACAACCGTTCCCGTTTTTCAATAAAATATTTTCCTATTGTTTATTTTCCTATTGTTTATTTTCGACTCACATAACCACTTCAACAGTATGCACTTTTTGGTCATCGATTAATTCAATTTCATTTGAATTTATGAAATTATTGTCTAGTGAAATTGCTGAAATACCAGTGCTTTTCAGCTCTGGATTTTTAACATCAACAACATATTTCGATTTTCCATACGTATATTCAACTCTAAACTCTTTCCACGCAGGAGAAATACAAGGTTTTATCTTCATAATATTTCCATGAATTGTCACTCCCAAAATATATTCCAAACCTGCAATATAAAGCCACGAAGAAGAACCCGTATACCAAGTCCAACCACCACGTCCAAGCATACTAGGGCTAGCATAAACGTCAGCCGGCACAACATAAGGTTCAACCTTAAACTTCAAAACACCCTCCTTCGTTCTTGCATGTTCAATTGGATTTATAATTCTAAAATATTCACTAGCTCTATCTCCATTCAAGAGCATTGCGTTCGCAATAATGCTCCATATCGCACCATGTGTGTATTGCCCACCATTTTCTCGAACACCAGGAATATATGCTTTTATATAACCAGGGTTCATCTCGGACTTGTCAAAAGGCGGAGTCAAAAGCTTTATAATCATATTTTCTTTATCAACCAAATAAGAATCCAGCCCATTTAATGCTTGAACACATTTATCATATTCACCCGCTCCTGAAATCACAGCCCAACTTTGCGAAATTCCATCAATTTTACACTCTTCGCTAATCGTTGAACCCAGCGGAATGCCATTTTCAAAATAAGCCCTTCTAAACCATTTGCCATCCCAACCATTCTCATTCAATGCGATTCTTAAATCATGCAAAACCTTTTCATATTTTTCAATCAACACATTATCGTCTTTCACTTCGCATATCTTTTTAAAATTATTTAACACATCATAAATAAAAAATCCAAGCCAAATGCTTTGACCTCCAATTCTATTCATTCCGTCATTCCAATCGCCATTCCCCATTTTAGGCAAACCATTCTTATCAATTTTCACACCATAATCAATTGCCTTTTTTGCATGTTCATATATAGTTGCTGAATAGTTAGTAAACGAAGTATCAGTGTACCTTTCAATCTCATCATCTCTTAATTTTTCAGCTTTTACAAACGGAACTTCTTCATCAAGAATACTGTAATCGCCCGTAAAATCGCAATATTTGCAAAGCACATAAGGAAGCCAAAGCAAATCGTCAGTATACCTAGTTCTAGTTCCATTATTTTTTTCAGGATGCCACCAATGTAAAACATCGCCTTCTTCAAATTGATGCATTGCGTGGCATAAAATTTGTTTTTTAGTTAGACTAGCATCAAACCACAAAAGTGCCAAAGAATCTTGAAGTTGATCTCTAAATCCAAACGCGCCACCCGCCTGATAAAACGATGTTCTTGCCCACATTCTGCAACACAAAGTTTGATAAAGAAGCCAGCCATTCATCATAATATTCATTGAATCAACTGGTGTAAAAATATTTACTTTGCTCATCTTATCATGCCAAAATTTTTTTATTTCAAGCAAATCTTCCTGAACATTTTGCAACTCATCATTTTCACATTGCACCTCCAACTGAACAAAAATATTGTCACTATTTTTAAGTGCAACATCAATAAAAACCTCACTATTTTCATCAGAAAAATTCACAATTTCGTCAGATGTTTTAATATAAACATCATCATCACTATAAAATTCTCTATATTTATTTTTTACCAAAACCATATTATTTTCTTTTTCAATCACAATATGCTTCTTAGTAAACTCTCTCGTAACGCCGAGTACTGGCGACATTTGATAAATCAGATGACAATTTTCTAATGACTCGTTTTTCGATTTTATCAAAATCGAATAAACCTTTTTAGATTTATTAATCGGCACATATATAAATGTTTCAAGTTTCACATTTTCATTTTCGTAGAAGAATTTAGCATATCCAAAACCATACACCACTTTATAATTTTTCAAAGAATTGTATGGCAACAAATTTAATAGTTCGTCCCCTAACTGTAATTGCAATTTTTCAGAAGGAGTGTCCTTCAAAGCATCATTCGACCATGTAGTAATCTTGTTAGCCTGACTATTTTTATGCCAAATATATCCGCCACCATTCGCAGTTACAATAGTTCCAAAATTTTCATTAGCAATCACGTGCGACCACGGAAGAGGTGTTGTTTTTTCCGCAGTAGAAATGACATACTCTTTGCCGTCCTTCGTAAAACCACCATATTCGTTATAATATAAAAGCTCATTTTCAGCATACTCTTTCATTCAAAATCTCTCCATTCAGAATTTAGTATTACCAAAAAATGAGCAATAATGCAAAAGACATTTCTGATTATTTTTCAATAAATTTTAATGTTACTTTTCTAATAACCATTCAATTATATTTTTATGAATTATTCCATCTTTTGAAAAATCTGCTTTGTCTAAAGAAAGAACATATTTAGGATAATTATCATTAATTCCTTTATACGCTCCAAATTCCCTTGTTTCCGTTTTTGGTTCTTCTAACAAATACGCAACTTGAAAATATAATTTTTCTTCATTATTTGTAGCAATAAAGTCAATTTCTCCTTCTTTTGTCTTTCCAATATAAACATCATATCCCCTTATCAATAATTCATTATACACAATATTTTCAATAGCAAAACTTTTATTTATCTCAAAATTGTTATTTTTTATTTGAGCTATTCCCAAATCTGTCATATAGTATTTATTTAATGTTTTTAATATTGCTTTTCCGTGAATATCGTATCTGTATATTTTTTTTATTATCAATGCTTTGCATAACGCGTTTAAATATATATATAATGTTTCTGTTGATACAGACTTGCCTTCACTTTTTAGAAATTTAACCACATTTTCAGCTGAAAACTCTCTTCCCGTTATATCTACAATATACTGTAATAACAAGTCAAACAAAACTGTATCTTTCAAACCTAATCTGCCTACTACATCTCTTAAAATAATAGAATCAAACACACTATGCAAATAATCTTTTATGTTGCTTTCATCTGTAAATTGAGTTCTATTAGGAAGTCCTCCCCATTTAACAAAATTCCAAAAAGTTTCATCACTTTTGCCATCTTTGCCCGTTAATTCTATAAATTCTTTATAACTTAATGGATAAATATTAAATAATACATACCTTCCAGATAAAAC
>CAZTCE010000019.1:0-11179 GCA_964612205.1 uncultured Eubacteriales bacterium
CCATTATATATAACAATTACATTTGTTATTTCATTTATCACTATTCTTGTGTTAGATTTAGCATTTACTTTATCTTTCTTAACAGTATTTATTGATGTAAATTTCCATTCAGCATTTTGCTTGTCATACTCTACTTTTGCATCAATAATTGTAAAATCATCAAACTCATATTTTGTGCCATCAATTTCGAAAGAAGTTTCACTCAAATCAATAAAATCATCTGTACCCTCAATAGTAAGCCTATTTTTGAAAGCTTTTGAAACCACTAAATCTTTCTCACTGCCAATTAATTCATGTCGATATACTTCATCAACCACCAAATAATCATATCTAACATTACCTTTTTTCTTTTCAATTGTGTAAGTTACAATATCGCCAGCACTATACCCCATAATTGGTGCAACATAATATCTCTTTCCACTATCAGATTTCGTGGCAAGCACAGCAGTTGTATTAATCAAAACATCGCCACTAAAAGTGCTTTTAGTGCTATTAATAATGCCAATATCTATATCTGTTCCTAACTCTTTTACTAAATATACTCTCCAAATAACATTATCACTATCAGCCACAATATAGATATCCCTATATCTCGTGTAATCAGAAGCCTTATCAAAAGTTATCTCATTTAGTTTGCATTTTGAATATTTTGCAGTTCCAGAAGTAGCAAAATCTAAAGCAACTTCAATAATTCTTGTATCATCATCAAATTTATAATTTCCAATGCCTCTCTCTGTTATCTCTGATTTTGAATCTAATACTATTTTCATTTTTGATATTTCAATATTTTTAGAAACAACAGTAAATTTGTCTTCTGTTTTTTTATTAGTTTTTTCGTCATACTTGCCTTTTTCTAAATATACAAAATCGCCAATGTTATAACTGTCTTTTGAAACCTCGTAAGTAAATTCACTATTTGAATCTAGCGGTCTAATTCTAAGTCTTGCAGCATAACTCGAACTATTTTCTCCATCTTCTCTTGGATATGATTTTCCAACAACAAAGCCTAAACGATTTAACTCTTTAGTTATTGTCTTTTCATTCTCTTTATTATCTTCATCATTATCAGAATTAATTTTCCAAACATCATATTCAAATTCTAATTTAACGATTTCGTCAAATTCATTCAAATAGACTCTGTTAGTTTTGTCATTTTTAGCGATAGTCGAAATATCTTGATGTGTCAAGCTCTCCTTTAATTTCATAGTTTCTTTATTCTTTACATTTTGACAAACAGCGTCTTCCGCCACAATATATTTTTTACCATTAACAATCAAATTAGTTAAATAAGGTGAATCTCTTTCTATTTTACCATCAATAAATCTATGTGTATAAGTATAAACTTGATTATCAGTAATTTCTCTAAGAACAGAATCACTAGGCATACTTTCCCAATCAACAACTTTTCCGTCATAAACTAAAACTGCTGTTTTATCAATCTCTTGTACACATTCAGTTCTCAATATGTTATATGTAATCATTTTGCCATCTTTTAATTGAACTATACTTTGATCATAAACATTTTTACTTTCAATAGTTATTTTTTTGTTTCCAATTTTGATTTGCTCTGCAAAATACGATTCACGAGTATCATAATAAACAACTCTTAAAATTTCATTTGAAATTTCATCAACAAAAATTTCAACATACTCTGCATGAACTTTATCGCCATAACCATAAATATTTTTTGTATCTTTTAAAGGGGCATATCCCATTTCTGAAATAGCTTTCAAACTTCCAGAAATTTTCTTTTCAGTGATTCCTTCATCAATTTTCAATCCAATCACTACCAAATTTTGTTTGTCATAAAAGCCCGTCACTTTACCACCTAAGTCTGCAAAATCAATATTTTCATCAACATAGAACTTTCCTTTTGCAGTTCCATAGATAACTCTGCCAGCATAAGAAGTAACATCCATCACCCTTACATCTTCTATATAATTATATTTTGAAAACCTTTCTTCAAGTAAAGTATTTTTGTGCATACCATTTGAATCCAATCGATTTTCATTAGCAATCATATTCCAAACTAAAATTGCGATATCGCCTCTGTTTGCAAAATCTTCTGCATTAAATTTTCCCAATTCAGAATCCAAATTTATTTCTTTCATTTTCAAAATATAATTGTCATACCAATTTGTTGAATTTGAATTTTCAAGATTATTATACCCTAATGCTCTTACAATAATAGTAATAGCTTCAGCATAAGACACCTCTTTATCTGGCTTAAAAGTACCATCTGAATATCCATTTAAAATTCCCATATTAGAAGCTTGAATTATAAAATCTTTTCCCCAATGATTTTGAATATCAGAAAAGTTTTTACCATTATTAGAGTTTGCTATACTACCTAATACATTAACAATCATCTTTGAAAGCTCAGCTCTCGTTACAGTTTTGTTAGGTGCATAAGTTGTGCTACTAGTGCCGTTTACAATTCCTAAATATGAAATTCTATCAACTGCAAATTCACAGTTCAACCCCTTTGTATCATAAAAAGTTCCAGCATTAACAATTGTGCATAGCATAATTAAAATCAAAGTTAAAGATATCAAAAAATATTTTTTCATCTGTATTTCCCCCTCATTATCTAATAGATAATTTCAATTCATTTGTATACTCACCCGAAGCTTTTAAGTTTAACTTATATCTAGCATACAACATAAATGGTGAATTTGCAAACTCTATTTTTTCACCCTTGACGCTAACATCGACGTCACCATAAGGAGTTCTAAACTTGGAAACATTTATTTTGTCAACTTCAATACGCATTTCCAAATAATCTCTTTTTACAATTAAAATATTATTAACCAATTTTATTTTTCCTTCGTCATACGAAATTTCAAATCCATCATTTAAATAACACATCTTACATTCATGTTCTTCTTTTATTGAATCTGTATGAGTTCCAAAACTTTGAGTACTTTCTATATATAATTTCATCACTATTTATTCAACTTTCCGCTCTTCATTCCCTTGCCTTGTGATTCGATTATATTAGAGCTATATGTATAATTATTTTTTAATTTTTCTGCATGTTCTTCTTCAGCAATTCTAATCAATTCATCAATTAATTCCGAATAAGAAAGCTCGTTTTGATAATTCCATAAATAGAATGAAAAAGAACCAGGAATTGTGTTTATCTCATTTATATAAACTTTTCCATCGCTATTATCAATGATAAAATCAACTCTTGCAACACCTTTTGAATTAAGCACTTTAAAAGCTTTTCTAGTGTATTCTTGAACCTCTTTAGTTTGACTTTCAGTAATATCAGCAGGCACTCGTCTATCCATGCTACTCATACCTTTAGTTGCAGGCGATGTTTTTATTGATTGCTTAGAGCCACCCAGTTTTCCACCGCCTAAATACTTATCTTCAAAAGTCAAAAATTCTGCCCAATTTACTGGACTTTCGCAAACAGAAACCCTAATATCATCTGCTCTACCAAGTGCAGAACAATTTACTTCTTTTAAATCTTCAACACCATTTTCAACAACAATTCTTTCGTCATAATTAATTGCAACTTCAATTGCGTGAATTAATCCATCTCTATCTTTAGCTTTACTAATACCAATGCTAGAGCCAAGATTTGCAGGCTTTACAAACATAGGATATTTTAGTTTTTCTTCTATTTTTGTAATTACATAATTATTATCTTTTTCCCACTCACCACGCAAAAAGTATGTATAAGGAAGGACTGGTAAGTCATTTGCTTCAAAAACATTCTTCATTAAAATTTTATCCATTCCAACACTTGCACCTAAAACGCCAGACGAAGTATAAGGAATTCCTGAAAGTTCCAATAGGCCTTGAAGAGTGCCATCTTCTCCATTCATTCCATGCATTGCAGGAATGACAACATCTAATTTTATGCTAGAACTTTTTCCAAACAAGCCAGAATTTTCTATCATAAGTTCTGGTTTATTCGGCATTATAAAACCTTTTTTTAGTTTCGATTTTTTCTCATCAAACTCTTTATAGATTGCCATGTTTAAAAGCTCGTTACCGATATACCATTCACCATCTGTATGAATATAAATCGGAATCACTTCATACTTTTCCTTGTTAATATTTTCAATTAGTTGCACACCAGTTACAATCGAAACATCATGTTCACATGTAACGCCACCAAAAATAACACCAACTTTTTTCATTCAAACTCCCCCTATTCATTATAATTATCAGGCAAATCATTTTCAAACAAAATAACATCGCCAACTTTTGTAATCTCAGATAATTTTTTAGTTGCATAATCAAGATTATTTACAACATAAATATTATTCTTATCAAAACCACCAGCAATAAGTCCTTCTTCGATAGGTTTACTCCTGTTAGTCCCAACTAATATCGCAATATCCGCCGAAGATGCCATATGATGTCCAAACTCTTTATTTAATTCTATTTCCTTTTCGCCAAGTTCAACCATTCCTGGTGTTACAACAATTTTCCTACCATCAAAGCTTTTTAATACATCTAAAGCCATTTTACTTCCAACAGGATTTGAATTAAATGCATCATCAATAACAATAGTTCCATTCGCATTCGCCAAAAGTTGCAATCTGTGATCTACAGGTTCTATTTTTGCAACACCCCTTGCAATTTGCTCTTTTGAAAGTCCAAGATAAACAGCTACAGCAATTGCACTCAAAATATTTTGAATATTAAGATTTCCTAATAGTTTAGTGTTACACTTAATTTCGCCAATAGATGTCATTGCAATAAATTCTGAACCGTCTTTTGTTAACTCGATATTTTTAGCATAAACATTTGCTTTTTTTCCTTCTACATCAAAATAAAATTTCTTACGAGATTTTTCTTCGTTATATAGTTTGCTACAAAAACTATTATCGTTTGGCAAGAAAATCGCTCCATCATTTGGAAGTGCATTTAAAAGTTCAGCTTTCGTTTTAGCAACATTTTCAACAGTTTTAAAAGACTCCAAATGTTGTGAACCAATTGATGTTATTATTCCAAGTTGAGGATAAACAATATTACAAATCTTTTTAATATCTTTAGGATATCTTGCTCCCATCTCAGAAATAAAAACTTCATGTTCAGGCTTAAGTTCCTTTCTAATTATTTTAACATTTCCCATAGTTGTGTTATAACTTTCAGGAGTCGCTAAAACATTATATTTTTCACTTAAAATTGTTTTCAAAATCATCTTTGTGCTAGTTTTTCCAAAACTTCCGGTAACACCAATACGAATTAGATTTCTATATTTAGGTCTTAAGATTTTAAACCTAGCACTATTAATATAATGATCGTTTATAAGTGTTTCGGTAGGCATTGCAAGCCAATTAGCAATAATTACAACTATTGGCATAGTTAGAATTAAAAGACAATATTGCCAAATATGCTGAGCCATACTCAAATATGAATTTTCCAATTCAGGAAGAAAATTATAATCTCTCAAGAAAGAAAATTTTATTAGTACAATAGTAATCAAAGACCAAAACAGTAATCTTTTTACTCTCGCTGTATACACCAATTTCTTTTTAGCATTTTTCCTTTCATTCTTCCATTTAACAATTAGCTTTATCGACATCACATAAAATAATAGATAAAGTCCAAAAAGTTCAATAAGATAAATAATCTGTCTGTTTGAAAAAATATTAACAAAATTAAAAGTTATCATTCCAATTATAAACATTACTAACACTGTTAACAAACAAATTACAACCTCTTTACCTCCAGAAAAAAATGCTTTCTTAGGATTTTTGGTTATCCATCTGAAATAATCCTTTACATTGTAACTTTCCTGTTGAAAAACATGAATTGCTTTTGGTAAGCAAAACATATACAAAAGCCATAAAAAATATTCAGAAATACTAACAGTAAGCCCTAAAGCTATAAGTACATTTTCCACAAAAAAACCTCCTATGTAGATAAAAATTTTTCCACAATCAAATTATATTCTACCGGTGAATCAATATAAGAAAAATGACCAGCATTTTTCAAAATTACTAACCCAGAATCCGGAATATGCTTTTCCATTATCTTTCCCATATAAACCGGTGTGTCCTTATCATTTTCACCCCAGATTAAAAGTGTTGGACACTTTATTAATACTAAATTAGCTTTTAAATCTAAGCTAATAACTTTATTAAATGTATCGCGCATAATATCTGACTTTAGCGAAGAATAATCAGACGAACCAAACCTTTTTCGTAAAGCGTTTATTTTACTATCACAAAGTGTTTTGTTATTTTTATAAAATAGTCTTATAACAAATTTCCCAACTTTAAAAGTTCTTATCTTTAGCCATTTTTTTATAGACATTCTTTTTATTAATCCAGCAGAGTCGGTCAAAATAATCTTATTAAATAATTCAGGATAATTAGACGCTAAAAAAATCGAAACTCTACCGCCAAAAGAATGACCTATAACGTCAACCTTGCCAAGATTTAATTTTTCGATAAATGTCTTTACCATTTCCGCATATTCAGGCACGCCCCAAGCCATATTCAACTCTCCACTTTTTCCACCTTGACCGCGGAAAATCCAAAACGACCACTTTTCTACTTCTCATAAAATATTGCCAAATCGGAGCCATGGCTTGAATCGAAGCCATCCAACCATGTAATAGTAGTAATGTTTCTTTTCCATTACCATATATTTCATAATTTACATCAACACCATTTATATTTATAATCATGCTACCTCCATATTAATATGAATATGCCTATATTTTATTCTTAATACACCTAAAAGTAAAGTTTTATCTGAATCTTGAATTATATAATGCTATTTTCCTTCTACGCATTTTTTGCTTTTTAGTAAGAACGGCCGCTCGCAAAAAAACAATTGCAACTATTATTGAAATTGCAGACATAATCGCCCAAAAGATAACTTGTCCTATAACTTTAGCCGTTGCAACAGCAACAGATGCAACACTATTCAAATATTTTTCAATACTATTTCCAGCAACCAAATCATATTTATAAGTCACACCTTCAATGTCATATTCTATATTTCCCACTACATCACCTGAATCTATTGGTGCCTTTAAATCGCTATTAATATTAATTGTTGGAATATAATCCGTCATAGTCTTATCATTTGGAATCGTGTGAATAACGTCACTCGCAATTACCACTTTTAGCTCATTAGCTTCACTCGGTGCGCCGTCAATTGTAACATTATCAATGCTTGTACCTGCAGAAATAAAATTTTGAGATTTTAGTTGTTTAAAACCATATTCAAAAAGTGCAATATTATCATTATTTCTATTTTGTGCCCCCATTGCGCCAAAAATTACAGCAATTAATTCAACGCCATCTTTTTCAGCACTAGACACAATGCAGTTTAAAGAACTGCTTGTATAACCAGTTTTTATTCCTGTCGCATATTTATAATAATAAGACGACGATTCGATTATCATTTTATTAGTATTTACAAAATTTCTATCACCCTTATCATAAATATCTGTATTGGGTAATGAAAATCTAGTTAAAGAAGCAGCCTTTCTAAATATTGGATGATTAAGCATTCCATACCTTGCAATCATAGCCATATCATAAACAGTTGTTTTGTGATTGCTATTATGAAGCCCATTAGGATTTACAAAATTACTAGACTTTGCACCAATTTCTTTTGCTTTCGAATTCATCATACTTGCAAAACTCTCCACTGAACCACCAATATGTTCAGCAAGCATATTAGCAGCTTCGTTTGCACTGCACACCATCATTGCATCAACAAGCTGCTCCACATTCCAGGTTTCTCCAACTTGAATCGCAGCAGTAGTCCCATCGTAAGGAACACTCATTATTGCATTATAACTCGCAGTAACTTTTTCATCTAACTCACAATTTTCCAAAGCAAGAATTGCAGTTAAAATCTTCGTAGTCGACGCCGGATAGGCCTGCTCATAAGCATTTTTTTCATATAAAATCTTTCCAGATTCAACTTCTATCAAAATTGCATTTGGACTAGAAATCTCAAGTGCAAAAATATTCGACGGCAAAATTAACATCAATAAAAATATCAAAAATAAAACTCGTTTCATAAATACCTCCATGTCTATTGTATATAAATATCCATAAATATGCAAGATTTAGAAATGTGAATTTTTATTTAATTGTTAAAACATATTGCCTTACAAATCGAATCAAACATACCAATTTATTTTCTTTTGATTTGTGCATAAACTTGTGACTTTGAAACGCCTTTGTCTTTAGCAACTCTTTTCATTGCTTCTTTCTCGTCGAAGCCTTCTTCTAAATATTTTTCCATTAGCTCTTCAATTGTGCCTGTGATTTCTTCTTCAACCTTTGGCGTGCCTTCAACTAAAACAACAAACTCACCTTTGATGTTCACTCCATCGTAATAATTAATAGCTTCGTCAATTGTCATTCTCAAGAATTCCTCAAAAATTTTAGTAATTTCTCTAGCTAAAACGATGTGTCTTTCCCCACCGAAAGTTTCTTTTAAATCTAATAAAGTCTTTCTTAATTTATGTGGAGCCTCATAAAAAATCATTGTTCTTTCTTCTTTTTGAAGCTCTTGTAATCTCTCTTTTCTTCCTCTTTTATTCATTGGCAAAAAGCCTTCAAAAACGAACCTAGTCGTATCCATTCCAGAGCAAATTAATCCTTGCACAAAAGCTACAGCACCAGGAATTGGAATTATTTCAATTGAATTTTTGATTGCATCTTTAACCAAATCCTCACCAGGATCAGAAATTGCAGGCGTACCCGCATCAGAAACCAACGCCAAGTTTTTGCCTTCTTCAAGCATAGCAATAACTTGCTCTTTTTTAGTTCCTTCGTTATGCCTATAGAAACTAATCATTGGTTTAGATATTTCAAAATGATTTAACAGCTTAATCGTTTTTCTAGTATCCTCCGCCAAAATCATATCAACACTTTTCAAAGTTTCAATCGCTCTGAAAGTCATATCATTCAAATTTCCAATAGGTGTTGCCACCAAATATAATTTTCCTTTTTCCAAAATAATCTACTCCTCGCTTTTATCATTCATTCCATAAATTTCTAAAATATTGCATGTATACCTTCCTTTTTCATCATACACATACAAAGGCTCTTCAACCTTCAAAAATGGTTTGCCACATTTTACACCTTCAACCAAAAAAAGATTTGGTGCTTTTCCTGCCGAAGGATGAACAAATCTAATCCTCTTCGGTTCCAACTTGTTAGCACGCATAACAGAAAGCACATCCACTAATCTTTCAACCCTATGAACCATGAAAAAGCTACCACCAAAATTTAAAATTTTCGAAGCTTTCTTCGCAATGTCCTCTAAACTACAAAGCACTTCATGCCTTGCAATTGTTTTAGTATCAAGCTCGTTTATTATACCAGACCCTTTTTTCTTATATGGTGGATTTACAGTAACCACATTAACAGACGCTGGTTTAATATACTTTTCAATGTTATTTAAATCATCATTAATTACTTCAATTACATTTTCTTGCCCATTTAGTTCCACACTTCTTTTAGCCATCTCTGCCATATTATCTTGAATCTCAACAGCATAAATCTTTTGGCAATTAGTTTTTCCAGCAAGCAAAATAGCAACAATTCCCGTGCCAGTGCAAAAGTCAACCACCGTGCTTTTACTAGAAATCTTTTTGGCGAAGTCTGAAAGTAGCACGGCATCAATTCCAAAACAAAATGCCTTTTCATTCTGAATTATTTTTAAATTTTTAAATTGTAAATCATCAATTCTTTCATTCTCTTTTAGTTCCATTTTTACCACCTTAACATATACTATAAAAAAGGATGTGATACCCTTGAAAAACTGTTGTATATTTTCAAACCTTTGCCAGTCGCTTTGCGAAGTCGAATTTTTTCTAAACAACCTTTGCAAAATCCGCAGAGCCAAAAAAGTCATAAACTTCTTTGGACCATTTAATTGCCGACGAAGATTCTAAAACATATTTATAGTCAAATGAATCCTACAATAACATTTATTAAACGTAAAATATATACCATAACAAATTAAGCTTAAAACTTTAGTTTGTTATGGTATACAATTCACAAATGTTTATTCTTGCTCTGGTGCACCAACAGGACAAATACCTGCACATGCTCCACACTCAATGCATTGTTCAGGATTAATTACATATTTTTCGTCTCCTTCTTTAATGCAAGACATAGGACAACCTTCTGCACAAGCACCGCATTTAATGCATGCATCACTAATTTTGTATGCCATAATATTTTCACCCCCTTAGAAATCTTCTGTACGCTTAAAGCCTTCCTCCAAAGCCTTTAACTCCTTCATATCAATATCGTCATCTTTTTCTCTTCTCTTTTTATTTTTTATAACCTCGATTTCTTTTAATAGAAAAGACTTCTTTTGTGAAACTCCATCTTTTTCAAACTTGACCTTCAAAGCTTCACGAAGCACTTCAACTTCTTCAACAACTCCAGTGCCTTCAGGTGTTTTAACAATCGAACCCGCACTTGGGAGCCTTGAAAGTTTTTCTTCATAAACATCTTGCTCGTGTTTCAAACAACACATAAGTCTTCCGCAAACACCAGAAATTTTTGTTGGATTTAGTGAAAGCCCTTGTTCTTTGGCCATCTTTATAGAAACAGGATTCAAATCAGACAAATGATTACAACAGCAAAGTTCTCTACCACACATACCATAACCACCAAGCATTTTTACTTCATCTCTAACACCAATTTGTCTAAGCTCAATTCTTGTTCTGTAAATGCTCGCCAAATCACGAACCAACTCTCTAAAATCAATTCTTCCATCAGCAGTAAAATAAAAAAGCAACTTTGAATTGTCAAATGTATATTCAACATCAACAAGCTTCATATCAAGTTTGTGTTCTGCGATTTTTTCAACACAAATTCGATATGCCTCTTCTGCTTTCTTCTCGTTTTCCTCAAAAATTCTTTTATCTTCATCAGTAGCAATTCGAATAACCTTTTTTAATGGTGCAACTATTTTATCATCTGTGACTTTATGATTTTCAGCTGCAACCTCTCCAAGTTCAATTCCTCTAGCAGTTTCAACTATTGCCATTTGACCTTTTTTCAATTCAATATTATTAGGATCAAAAAAATAAATTTTCCCAATCTTTTTAAATCTGATGCCTACTATCTCTCGCATTCTTACCTCCTATAAATTACTATCACAAATTTTTATAATCATTTTATCTAAAGCTAAATCCAAATTTGCATTTCTATTTAAA
>CAZTCE010000020.1:0-11064 GCA_964612205.1 uncultured Eubacteriales bacterium
AATCAATACTAATATAAAATTTTATTGAAAGCTGGTTTTAAAATGATAAGCAGGAAATTTGAAAATTTATCAAATGTATGTGGAAAAAATATACAAGAATTGCGAAAATCAAATAAATGGTCTAGGGTTACACTATCAAACAAATTGATGTTATTGGGAATAGATATCAATTATGATGGTATATATAAAATTGAAAATGGGCGTAGGATAATTAAAGATTTTGAACTTGCCGCTATTGCAAAAGTATTTAATGTAGATGAATCTGTACTTTTAAATGATTTTAAACAAAAATTAGACAATTAAATGAAAATATTTATCATAAGTTTAGTAGTGTTACTATTGGCACGCTTCTTTAAGTATTTACTTGGCTTAAAGAAAAACTAAAACGAAAAGCCACTCTATCCTTTACCCTGATTGAGTGACTTTTTGCTATTTGAGCAAGTTACATTGTGGCTAACACCTAATCTCTTATGTTCGTTGTACTATGTTACGGCAAAAATATCAACACAAAATCAAAACTTTTTACTTATTCTCATATTCTAATTATACCTATATTTTTAGATTTTATCAACTTTTGACTTTACATTCTTTGAAATTCCCTGTACAATGATGTTACAAAAACTTATAGGAGGGCCATACTATGGATTTATTGTTACTTTGTCTTAAAATTTTCTTTTGCAGAATCATTGACGTTTCAATGGCTAGCTATCGAACCGTTATCATGGTTAAAGGCAAATCTCTTCAAGCTTCAATTATTGCTTTAATAGAAGGATTAATTTGGTTTTTAATTGTTAGAGAAGCACTTAACTTTGTTTCATCAAGCTTCTTAGAAACTTTATACATTGCCTTTGCATATGCTGGTGGCTTCGCAGTTGGCACATTCACTGGTTCGTGGATTGCTTCAAGATTTACCGGTGGAATGATTCAAGTTCAAGTAGTTGCAAGTTCAAAAGACGATGCTATGGTCAAAGCAATTCAGGACGCAGGTTATGCCATAACAGTCATAACAAGCAATGCCACAACTTTTTCCGGTGAAAAATACTTGATTTTTGCTGAAATAAAAAATTCGTTACTCGATGAATTTAAAACATTGGTCAATTCTCTTGATGAAAAAGCATTCGTAATGGTCAACGAAACTAAACACGTTTATAACGGTTTCATAAAAAAATAAAAAACACAAAAAATCTAGAGCTAAACTTTGCCCTAGATTTTTTCTTTCTATTTAGCTAAATATTTTTGAATTCGATCAGATATTTTTTCTTTTCCAAGCAAACGCAAAATTTCGTATAAATTTGGAGTCATGTGCTTTGTTGTAACGATATACCTAAGCATCTCACAAATCATACCTGTGTGGCCTTTAAATTCGTCTGGTGATGCTTTATATTCTTTCATTGGAACATAACCATATTTTCTGCCAAATTCATTAATTTTTTCAAACCATTCTTGTTGAGTGTCTGCTGGATTATATACATTTGTTATATATTCAACTAACATTTCAGCATCTGGATTTTTCTCTTCTTCCCAGTTATATGTAAATAGCTCGTCAAACATATACCACATTTCTTTTTTTACATCACTATAATAAGCAATATCTTTTCTTGGTTTCTTTTGCTCACGCTCTATATTTAAAAATCCTTTTGAAAACTCTTCATCACGAGTGAACAACATATAAAAATCTTCATCGTAAATTTTTAAATATTCTGAAACACTATCATAAAGCTCAGACGCTGTTAACGTGCTAACATATTCTTTACAAATGAAATTTAATTTGTCTAAATCAAATAAAGCAGGACTCTTTGACATTTTAGAAAAATCAAATTTATATTCTTCAACATTTGCTTTCGGATTACTTGCATGCCAAATTTCAAAACCACTATTTGCAATTGTCGCTAAATAAATTTTGACTGCATCGTAAGGAATTCCTAATTCGTGATAATAGCTCATAGCAGCTTCAGGATCTTTTCTCTTACTAAGCTTTCTCATTTTGCCATCTTCTAATTTTGAAAGTGGCGAAATATGTGCATATTTAGGAATGTCAAAACCAAACATTTGGAAAAGTTGATAATGAAGCGGAAGCGATGCAACCCATTCATCAGCTCTAATTACATGAGTTGTGCCCATTAAATAATCATCAACCAAATGTGCAAAATGATAAGTTGGAAGTCCATCAGATTTGTTGATAACAATATCAATATCATTTTCTGGGAAAGCTAAATCTCCTCTGATTTCGTCATGACAAATTATCTTTTTATTGTAGTTTCCATTTGATTTTAATCTAATTATGTATGGGTCACCATTCTTAATTCTTTCAGCTCTTTGCTCATTGCTTAAGTTTCTGCAAGAAGCCCAAGGACCATAGTAGCCAATTCTAGCTTTTGTTTTTTCTTGTTTTTCACGCATTGTTTCTAACTCTTCAGCAGTACAAAAACAAGGATAAGCAAGACCTTGCTCAATCAAATGTTTAACAAAAGCTTGATAAATTTCTTTTCTTTCACTTTGAATATATGGCCCATAATTTCCATTGCAATTGCCATCATCATCGATTGGTCCTTCGTCAAATGTAACGCCAAATTCTTTTAGACCATTTATAATAGTTGCAACACCATTGTCAATTGTACGTTTTGTATCGGTGTCTTCAATTCTCAAATAAAAAACACCATCTGTTTGTTTGGCAAACATACTGCATACGAAACTTGCATATAATGCTCCAACATGAATAAAGCCAGTTGGACTTGGCGCATATCTAGTTACAATTGCACCTTTTGGTAAATTTCTTTTTGGATAAATTTTTTTATAATCTTCAAGTGTTTTAGTTATATTAGGAAAAATTAAATCAGCTAATTCTTTATTTGTCATTTTAGTCATCCTTTCAATTAAAAATCTATGAACATTTTATCATAAAATAAGATTTTTTCAACCCCTCAATAATATATTATTTTAGCCCTCTGCCCCTAGTCACACTATCAAAACCATATTTATCTTTTACCTTATCAAGTACTTCATCAATCTTTTCATGCTTTTTAATTGTATTATCTTCAAAAAAAGTAAATTGCTTTTCGTCAGAAGACGTCAAATTATCTACTCGCACGCCAAGCAATCTAACATAAACACCTTTTTTATAGGATTCATTTAGAAGCTCTTTTGCTTTTTCATAAATTTCAATTGTGCTTGATGTGGGTGTTAAGAGTTTGCCTTGATGAGAAGAATCTTCAAACTTGTTTGTGCGTATTTGAATGTTTACAGTTGAAGCGATTAGCTTTTCTTTTCTTAGACGATAAGTTACTGTTTCTGTAAGCTTAAATAAAACTTCATAAAGCTTTTCTATGTTAGTGACATCTATTGGTAAAGTTGTTGAATTACCAATACTTTTGGGCTTTTCACGCATATAGTTAACAGGAGAATCGTCAATGCCGTTTGCATATTCCCACATCATTTTTCCAAATTTACCAAAACGTTTCTGAATAAGTTTTGAATCGCTTTTAGCTAAATCGCCAATTGTTTTAATTCCCATATTATAAAGAACTGGCACAGTTTTTTTGCCAAGCATGAATAAATCGCTAGTTGGCAAAGGCCACATTTTTCTAGTAATTTCATTTTCAAATAGAGTGTGAACTTTATCTGGTTTTTCAAAATCTGATGCCATCTTAGCTAAAAGTTTGTTGTGTGCAACACCAACATTAACAGTAAAACCTAGTTCTTCTTTAACTCTTTTACTTATTTCATTTGCAATATCTATTAAATTTCTATTTAATAAAAATTCAGTCATATCTAGAAAACATTCATCTATACTAAACCTTTCGATTTTATCTGTGTATTCAGAAAGTAAATTTACTAAAGCATTAGAACATTCTTTATACACGTTAAAAATTGGTGGAAACACTTCTAAATTAGGACATTTTAGTCTGGCTTGATATAAAGTTTCGCCTGTGACAATTCCACAAGATTTTGCAAGTGGACTTTTCGCTAAAACAATGCCTGCACGCCTAGCTTCATCTCCACCGATTACAGACGGAATTGTTCTAATATCTAGAGTTTCACCCATTTTTAGTTTATAAATTGCAGTCCAACTTAAGAACGCATTATTAACATCAACATGTAAAATTTGCCTTTGCAACCCAATTCTCCCTTCAATGAATTAATGTTTAAAAATAATATAGCATACTAGCAAGCAATAGTCAAGAACTTTCGTTCGTGCAAGTAGCTTTTAATTTTTTTTCGTCTTGACTTATTTTACATAATGTGATATACTCCATCTCGTTGTTAAAACTGTTGATAACCGAATAACAATTGTGTTCAATTTGAAAGGAGTGCGTTTTCAATGGAAACCAAGAAAAAAGTTGCACGTAAGCCCAAGATTGCCGAGTTTCAGATTTCTAAGGATCATGTCCTTCAATTTCATTGGCAAGAACAAAATTATGCTATTCCGCTCAAGAAGTCAACTCCCGACGAAATACTTAAACTTCGGCTAACACGACAGTCAGGTTTTATCTTACGAAATAAAAATGGTGAACTCTATTGTGCACCTATTCCAAGCTACACATTGATTTCTAAGACTTGTGAGCTCACAAATCACCTGTGTCGCGACTGTGTCAAATGCTGTGAATGTCAAAAGTTTCTTGATGGTTCCTTAGATACATATATCTACGACGATAAGAAATTTGAAATTGTCACCAAACAATCAAAACGTCTAGAAAACTACCCATTTATAACTTATGGATATCAAGTTTTCAACGCTCTAGAAAATAATATTTTCACCGTTTGTGAATGCGAAAAATTTTCAAATTATCGTCCCAGAAAAACCATGACTTTTGAAGAACTGAAAAATGCAACTCAAATGTTTTTTGATTTTCTTTATGACTACGAACATGACGACTAACGTTTGCCCCTAGTTTTTATTTAAACTAGGGGCATTTTTCTAGATTACATTTTATAAAATTTCTTGTATAATTCCAAAGCCGTTTTAGGACTTTCATCTCCATCCTTATTTTTTATAGGTGCAAATTCTTCTTCTTTTTTTATTCTAAAAATCAATAAGTTTTCCGCAACACTAAAAGCGTCGAAAATAAAAGCTTCAAATTTCTGTGTGTTGATTTCTTCAAATTCGCCATTTGATGTTATATGGCTATTCTTTTTTATAGCTCTATGCATTGTCAAACCAGTATCTACAAGTTTTTCAAGCAAATCAACTTTAAAGAAATTACAACCAAAATGTGCATCTCCAAAAAGTAACTCACCCTCAGAATTTCTTGCTTCCAATAATTCATCAGACATCTCGATATATTCTATAACCTTTATTTCTCCGTTAACTTTGCAAAATACTCCCCATTTTCCATCTGCTGTAGGTTTCATAAAAGATTTTGAAATAAGTTCAATATTGTTTTTTTCCATAATCCCAACAACAATCGGGTCTACAAGATGAATTAAAATGTTATCCACATTTCCTATCGCCAAATATTTTATATCATTATTTTTCATGTGTTCGATAATCGCATTATCGCCTAATGCCTTGAAAATTCCACCGTTACCATCAGGTGCCATATAAATTTTGTTTTTATCTTTCAAAACAACTTTTCCGTTTTCATCAAGCAAAGGTAATTCGCCTTGCTTGAAAAATATTACATGAGTTTTATCGTATCCAAAAAAATTATTATCTTCAAAAAATTTAATTGTTTCGTCGTTATTAGTTTCACTAGTCATAATGTACCAAAAAATTTTTATTCCATATTTTTCGTTTGCAAATTTTAATTTATTCATTAATGCTTCAAATATAGAAATTGGTTTTTCCAAATCTAACATAAAAGTGCCTTTTGGTGCATTAAATCCAAGTCTTGTTCCTTGACCACCAGCCATTGAACAAACCGCAAGTTTTCCGGCTTTTATTAGCTCATCCCCAAACTTTTCATACTCGCTTGTATCATTTTTATATTTATCAAAAATTTCCAAATTGGTTATTTCTTTATCTTCCATTTCAAATTTTTCAACATGATTATATAATTTATTCATATATTCAAAATCAATTTTAGATATCTGTTCTAGCAAAGTTTTCTTGTTATTTTCATCAAGTTCATCGTAAAAATTTAATAAATGCTCTTGATCGTATTTTTTTAATAATTTCTCTATATCATTATACATGTAAAATTACCTCCCTATTACATTTTTTCTGGTGTTTCAATTCCAAGTATGCCAAGACCGTTTTTTATTGTAATACCAACAGATTTCGTAAGCATTAGTCTAGCTTTTTGAAGTTCTTTATCTTCACACATAATATGATGTTCATTATAAAATCTACTAAAGCTTTGTGCTAAGTCAATTAAATATCTTGATATTAAAGAAGGCTCATTTTTATCAGCAGCTGAAACAATAACATCTGGAAAAGCTTTTAAATTTTTAACAACGTCAATTGCTTCTTTATCTAGCAATTTAGAATAGTCAACTTTTTCAAAATTCGTTTCACCGGCATTTCTTAAAATACTTTGAGTTCTTACATAAGTATATTGCATATATGGACCTGTTTCTCCAGCAAAATTCAAAATTTGTTTCCAATCAAAAATTTCATCTTTAATTCTATTGTTGGCTAAATCGTTAAATATAATTGCACCAACACCAACCATTCTAGCAACATCTTCTTTATTTTCCAACTCGCTATTTTTCTCTTCAATTATACTTAAAGATTTTTCAATTGCTTCATTAAAAATTTCTTCTAGTGTAACAGCATTTCCCTTTCTCGAGCCCATCTTTTCCCCAGTTTCATCAAGTATAAGTCCGAAAGGAATATGCACACAAGACTTTGCATATTTTTCATAACCCATAAGTTCCAATGTTTTAAAGATTTGTTTAAAGTGTAAAGTTTGCTCAGCACCAACAACATAAATTGCTTTATCAAAATCATAATTTTCAATTCGATATAAAAGTGCAGCTAAATCACGAGTTGCATAAATTGTTGTTCCAGCAGATGTAATAATAATGCAAGGCGGCATGTCATCAGGCATCATAACAACTCTAGCACCTTCACTATCAACAAGCAAATTTTTATCTTCAAGAATTTTTACAACTCTATCCATTTTATCATTGTAAAAAGCCTCTCCGTTATATGAATCAAATTTACAGCCTATTAAATTATATATTTTATTGTATGATTCTATGCTAATTTCAATTATCCATTTCCAAAGCTTTGTTGTAGCTTCATCGCCAGCTTCTAATCTTTGAAGAACATTCCTAGCTTTATCGGTTAAAGTTGGATCTTCCTTTTCTTCTCTATTGAAACGTGCGTATATTTTTGAAATAGAATTAATTGGATTTTCGCTAAAATCATATTCATCTTTCCACATTTCATATCCGGCAATGCTCTTAGAAACTCCCATTCCCCAGTCGCCAAGATGATTAATTCCAACCACGTTATATCCTAAAAATTTATAAATTTTATAAAGTGCACCACCAATAACAGTTGAACGCAAATGGCCAATATGAAAAGGCTTTGCTATGTTTGGTGCAGAATAGTCTATAACAATTGTTTTTCCATCGCCAATACTACTTTTTCCATAGTCTTCATCACTTTTAATTATAGAATCCATAGTCGATTTTACAAATTCTTCTTTGTTTATAAAAAAGTTTAAATATCCACCAACAACATCAACTTTATCAATAAAACTATCTAATTCAATGTTTTCTTTTATTTCGTTTGCTATCATAGGCGGAGCTTTTTTTAGCTCTTTAGCAAGTCTAAAACATGGGAAAGCATAATCACCCATCTCACTATTAGGTGGTATTTCAATATATTCTTTAATGTTAGTAGCATCTAAATTTACAGCAGAAGCTATTTTAAAAGCTAAATTTTCCTTATAATCCATAATTTATCCCCTTTCGATAACTATTTATCTCTAATATTCGTTATGACTGTGATTATATCACATATATTATAAAAATGGTACATTTTTGTGAATTTTATTGATTTTATGTAAATAAGGTGTTATAATATTCATGCAATAAATCTTATAGGAGGCGGTTCATAATGAAAAAGCCGAACACTGCGAATACGAATGACGTTTCCAAACTTGTCACATGCGTTTCTGGAATCTTAGCCAATTGTACTTTTTGTGACTCATTGCTTACTCTCCGTGGACTTTCACTGTTGGATGTTGCACTTACCTCACTTAAGAACATAATTGAATCTAATCAGCTAGACTATCCGTATCTGGACGTGCTCGACTTTGAGGTTTCTTGTTTCAGAGAAAAGAAAATTCCTTACATCGAATATTCCAGCGGAGATATGAAGTTTGTCACTCACGAAGAAGCACTTAAGGAGGATACTCTCATTTCAGTGGAAAATCAGCAAAAATCCAAGTTAAGTGAAGTTCGGTCTTACAAGGAAGGAAATTTGGCTATTGGACAAATTTACATCAAAGGACATGAATTCTATTCTACCAGATTAGCTATTGAGCATTCCCTTAAAAGCACCACACAACGTTGGTATAACCAGATTGGATACATCAAGGAGCTTTTGAATTCGAAAAAAGGGGTCTTGTAAGATGTCAACTTCTAAAGACTATCTTAACCGTTCTCGTAGGGAACTCTCCGAATATATAAAAGGCGATATTAATTTTAGAATTGAGCATTATTCAACACATTTCGCACATGCAATTTGTTTAATTCAAAAATTTTTTCGCCAGCATCCTGAAATAAATTATTGCAAAATGGACGTCTTAAACTTAGATATTCTTTATTCCGACATCAAAATCATTCCGTTTTATGATTCTAACAAACAACTAAGTTACTGCCGACTTATCGAAGCAATGAAACTAACTTTACCGACTTGTAACTACAAGATTGTTAATCATCAGCAAGGGCTTTACAGAGATTTATCTACCAACATTGTAAAGTATTCAAAATTAGTTGCAATTGATTTTATGCTAATATCTATTGCCCGAAGATGGTTAAGTGAAATATCAGACATTCAAAAATCATTTAAGTAGTTAAAAAACCCTCACTGATTTTTTTCAGTGAGGGTTTACCATTATTTCTTAAATATATAAACTTCCATTTTTATAAAATTTAGGAACTACACATTTTATTGTGCCAGCAACTTGTGATTTATTTTTGTCAATAACACTAATATAATTCGTTGTATGTCCCATCTCTTCATTTTCAAACAACACTTCGATTTCGTTTCCAATATATTTTTCAGCAAATTTTTTCTCATTTTCATCAGACAACTGAATTAAAATATCACTTCTGATTGTTTTCGTATTTCCATCAACTTGATTAGGAAAATTAATAGCTTTTGTCCCTCTTCTAGGAGAATATTTAAAAATATGCATCTTAGAAAAATTGACATCTTTCAAGAAATCAAACGTCTGATTAAATTCATCATCAGTTTCACCAGGAAATCCAACTATAACATCAGTTGTTAATGCAACATCTTTAATATTTTCTCTTAATAAATTTACAATTTTCTTGAAATCATTAGTCAAATATCTTCTGTTCATTCTTGCCAAAGTCGCATCACATCCACTTTGTAAAGATAAATGAAAATGATTGCAAACTTTATCTAGTTTTCTCAATCTTTCAATAAATTCATCTGTTATAATTAATGGTTCAAGTGAACCTAATCTAATTCTCTTAATGCCATCAATCGAATTTACCATTTCCAAAACATCGATTAATGAAGTTTCATTCTTAAAATCTTTGCCATAAGATGAAATATGAATTCCGGTAATTACAACTTCTTTTACGCCATTTTCTGCTAGTTTTAACACTTCACTATATATATCGTCTATTTTTCTGCTACGTACCGGACCCCTTGCATAAGGTATTATGCAGTATGTACAAAATCTATCGCAACCATCTTGAATTTTTATTTCAGCTCTTTCATGAGAAGAATATGCCGTTCCACCCCATTCAAGATATTCTTGTTTCTTCATAATATCTTCAACTGCTTCAAGTCTAGAATTTTGATATTCTTCAACATATTTAACAATATCCTTTCGCTCATTCGTGCCAAGCAAAATATCTATTTCAGATAAACTTTCCAACTCGCTTTTGGCAACTTGGACATAACAACCAACAACACATAAAATGCTATTAGGATTTATTTCTTTGGCTCTTCGCAAAATCTGACGCGATTTTCTTTCGCTCATATTCGTAACCGTGCAAGTGTTTATAACATAAACATCTGCAATATCAGAATATTGAACAACATCATATCCAGCCTCTTCAAATAAATTTGTCATCATATTAGTTTCATATTGATTTACTTTACAACCGAAGTGTGTAAAATGCTACTTTTTTACTCATTCTATTTCTCCTCACTTTTTAATGTAATTGTTACTATTTCAGGTTTATTAAAAAGTCTAAAACCGGTAGTCCCCCTGCTTAATCCACTATTTACAATCATCTCAGAATTATTTATTTTATATTTTCCATAAGAATATTTAGGAAACAATTTTCTGTCTGGAGAAAATAAGCCCCCCGCTAAAGGCAATCTGATTAACCCACCATGAATATGTCCAGCTAGCACCAAATCAGCTCCCCACTTTTCGTATTCTTCAAAATAATTTGGCGTATGCATTAATAAAATGTTATATTCATCAGCATTACATTTACCAAGTAACTTTGTTACTGTTTCCTTTTTGACTACATACGATTTATCAGCATCAGCTCGTGAATAATACCTTTGATTGCACCACATTCCATAAAGATTAATTTTATCATTTCCAGATTGTAATGATACTTTTTGATTATCTAAAATGGTAATGCCATACAAAGCCAATGCATCTTCTATGACGGCATAATCTTTTTTAGACAAAGTGCCTTCGTGATTTCCCTTAATATAATACACAGTATACTTTTCAGCAATACGCTTTGCAAAATTCAAAAAATTAGAAAAATCTAAACTATTGGCACTTACCATATCACCAGTCATTACAATGATATCTGGATTTTTCAAACAAATTTTTTCAAACAACTGATTGCCAAAATTTTTATTATGCAAATCCGATATTTGCAATATTTTGTAGCCACTAAAACTAATTGGAATTTTATCAGAGCTTATCTCATACGAAGTTATCC
>CAZTCE010000021.1:0-9703 GCA_964612205.1 uncultured Eubacteriales bacterium
TTTTCATATTGTGTTAAATCAAAAGAATGAGCCTATATCAAAAGCTCATTCCCCCCTTTTATTCAATTAAACTTCTTCTTGCATAATCTCTCTTTTCTTTGCCATTTCATCACTTTCCAAATATTCGTCATAGCTCATACGCTTATCTATTAAGCCATTTGGAGTTATTTCAATAATTCTATTTGCAACTGTTTGCACCAATTGATGGTCGTGCGATGTAAATAAAATTACACCTTTAAAGTTACTTAAACCATTGTTAAGTGCAGTGATTGATTCCAAATCCAAGTGGTTTGTTGGCTCGTCGAAAATCAAAATATTCGCACCAGAAAGCATCATCTTTGCAAGCATACATCTAACCCTTTCGCCACCAGATAGTACATTTACTTTTTTCAAAGCCTCTTCACCAGAGAATAACATTCTGCCTAAAAAGCCTCTAACAAAAGTTTCCTCTTTGATTTTTGAATATTGCATAAGCCAATCAACAATTGAAATATCCTTGTTAAACTCACTCGAATTATCTTTTGGGAAATATGCAACTGATGTTGTAATTCCAAATTTATAATCTCCGCTTTCTTGCGAAGCATTATCTGTTATAATTTCAAAAAGCTCTGTTTTTGCAACTCCCATAGGTCCGACAAATGCAATTTTATCGCCCTGTTGAACATTTATGGAAATGTTATTTAGCATCTTTTTGCCATCATCAGAATTTTTAGTAAGCCCTTCAATAAACAAAATTTCCTTACCAGGCTCTCTATCCATTTCAAAATGAATATATGGATATTTTCTATTAGAAGGCTTGATTTCATCAAGTTCGATTTTCTCCAAAAGTTTCTTACGAGATGTGGCCTGCTTAGATTTTGAAGCATTTGCACTAAATCTTCTAATAAACTCTTGTAATTCCTTGATTTTATCTTCTTTCTTTTTATTTGCATCTTTCATTTGCTTTAACGCAAGTTGGCTTGATTCATACCAGAAATCATAGTTACCAGTGTATACTTGAATTTTACCAAAATCAATATCCGCAATATGTGTGCAGACTGTGTTTAAAAAATATCTATCGTGAGATACCACTATAACTGTGTTTTGGAAATTAATCAAAAATTCTTCAAGCCACTCAATCGCTTCGATATCCAAATAGTTCGTAGGCTCGTCTAAAAGCAAAACATCAGGATTTCCAAAAAGTGCTTGTGCTAGCAAAACTTTTACCTTTTGAGCTTCAGTCAAATCTTTCATTAACTTATCGTGAAATTCTGTTTCCAAACCAAGTCCATTCAAAAGCTGTGCTGCATCACTCTCTGCGTTCCAACCATCCATCTCGGCAAATTTAGCTTCCAACTCGCCAGCTTTAATTCCATCTTCCTCAGAAAAATCAGGCTTGCTATATAACGCATCCTTTTCTTTCATAATTCTATAAAGCTCGCTATTTCCCATAACAACTGTTTGAAGAACGTTTTCTTCTTCATAAGCGTGGTGATCTTGCTTTAAAACTGAAAGCCTCTCTCCAGGATTCATTGAAATATCTCCTTGCGATGGCTCGATTTCGCCAGACAAAATCTTAAGGAAAGTGGTTTTACCAGCACCATTTGCACCAATTAAACCATAACAATTTCCAGGCGAAAACTTAATATTAACATTCTCGAATAATGTTCTTTTTCCAAATCTTAATGTTACTCCATTTGCACTAATCATTATATTACTCCTTCCAATCTATTTCTGAATAAACAATATCTATAACTTTTTTTCAATATATCTTCTGGCAATTCTTCTATTACCTGAAAAGCTCTACTATTTAAGTCAACAGATTTTAAACGCTCACACAATATTACTCCCGTTGTTTTAGTTCTTTCATCTAAAGGTATATGCAAAGGGAAATGATTCGTTCTGTTTGTGATAGGACAAACAATAGATAATTTAGCTTTTTCTATGATTAATTTTCCGTTATCAGCTATAATTGTTATCTGCTCGTTTTCTGCCCATTTAACAGTGTCTAACAATACTTTAGGTATTCTCACACCTTGACTATTTCCCCATTTTTGAATTGATGTAGTTATATATATCAACCACCTTTCGCGTATATACATAGTACATACCGCTTTCTTTAAAAAGTCAACACCATTGTTTTCGTAACTCAAATTGTCAAATCAAACGTTTTCGGCAAAAATGCCTGTTTATATTGATTTATAAAAAATTTATCTGTCATTCCAGCAATAAAATCGACTACTATTTTATCAGAAGAATTGTTTTTTGTATAGCTTTTTTTCATATCTGACAAATAAGATTTTGTAATGTAACCAGTTTTATTATCCAAATCATATTGTAAAGATTCAAAAAGACTCAAAAACAAGCCTCTATATTTTTCTTCCGCATCTTCTTTCTTTGGGTTTGTATAAATGTTTTTATAGTTGAAATCTAAAAGTTTTTTGAGTGCCGAAAATTTTTCTTTCGAAAACTCAAGATACGGCTTGTCGTAGCTGTTATTAAGCAAATCTTCAACCAACGTATCTATAATTTGTGCATTTGTGTTGCCAAGTATACTTGTAATTGATTCAGGAATGTCTTCACGGCTAATTAATTTAACAGTAATAGCATCTTCAATATCACGACCAATATAAGCAATGACATCACAAATTCTAACAACACAACCCTCCAAAGTCATCGGCCTGATTTCCTTATCCCAAGATTTATCTATTGAACACATCTCATATTCATGCAAAAAATCTTCAACAGTTTTATTAAAATTAGGCACATACCTTCTGCACAAAAACTCGCCATTATGACACAAAATGCCATCTAAAACTTGAACCGAAATATTAAGCCCATCGCCACATCTTTCAAGCTCCTGCAAAACTCTAACACTTTGAACATTATGAAGAAAATAGCCCAATCCCCTGCTCTCACAAATTTCAGACAAAAACCTTTCACCCGTGTGACCAAACGGAACATGACCCAAATCGTGTCCAAGAGCAATTGCCTCAATTAAATCTTCATTAAGCTTCAAAGCCCTACCAAGTGTTCTTGCAATTTTCGCAACAAACTGAACATGCAACCCTCTATGAGTTATCAAATCATTATTAAATAAAGAAAATACCTGTGTTTTATCCATATAGCGAGTATACGCAGTCGAATGCAAAATTCTATCAGCATCCCTCGAAAACTCATTTCTAATATTAAACTCGCCCTTCCTGCTTTCCTTCTTCAAGCGCACCGCCTGACTCGATCTGCAAGCATAAGGCGAAAGATACTCCTCCAACATCTCATCATTAATTTTAATTTTTTCTTGAAGACTCTCCATAAAACACACCCTTTCCATTCAGACATTTATTATACCACAGCCCGCACCTGCAAACCAACCCATTTCACAAAATTTTCTTAAAATGCCACGGGGACGGACTCCGTGGCATTTTTATTAGCTTTATTCAAATTTTGCGATTCTTTCTTTTTCTCTTGCAGATAATTCTTCAAACCATTTTGCCAATTCACTAATATTATTATCTCTTAACAATTCAAAATATTTTACTCTATCATCTTTTGAAATAACAACTGGTGGAAAATTATTTTTTAGTAATTCGTAATTTATAAGCAAACGTCCCATTCTTCCGTTACCATCTTCAAATGGATGGATTTTTTCAAACTCAATATGATATCTAGCAATTTTATTCCAAATATCTTGTGTATCGTTATTGTAATTATACACATAATAATTCATAAGATTTGGAATTTTCGAAGGCTCTGGTGGGATGTGTTCACTACCCTGAATAAAAACTTGCACAGTTCTAAAACCTTCAGTTTCTTTGATATTTTTATTAATAGTTTCATTTAAACTCTTTATAAATCTTTCATCCAAACAATTTTCATTTTTTAAATTTTCAAAAACCAATTCCAAAGCATTTTTGTGATTAATTGCCTCATAAATTTCCCTTGGCTCTTTTCCAGATATTTTAAAGCTATTATCATTATAAAGTATGGCATAAGTTTCCGCATAAGTTAATGTGCTACCCTCAATCGCATTCGAATGGTATGTACTCCTCGTAATGAAATCTTCCAAATAAGCTTTATTATTCAACATAAAATCCAATACATTCATAAAACTTCCCTCCAATGTAATTTTACATTAATTCCAGCCAAAAGTCTATGTTTTTATATGTTTTTAATTTAAAATGCCACGGGGACGGACTTCGTGGCACTCCTCAAAAAAATTTCACAATCAAAACACATCAAAAAATCCCGAAGCCCTAGAAAAAAGAGCCAAAATCCGAAAATGTTTCACGTGAAACATTTGTTTGAATTTGACTCACTTTAACGTTTCAAATCACATTACTATATTTTTTCTTCAATTCAAACTCTTACTTTTTAATTTTTGGCTTTAAATAATTTGCCACCCGAGCCTACAAAAAAGCGAATAAAATTTAAAAATGCCACGAAGTCCGTCCCCGTGGCATTTTTGGTTTAAACGTTGAATTTTCCGTCTTCGCCGAGTGTGAATGGCATTTCGAATTGCAATGCTCCGTATGTTGCAGGGGCAATTTCGGCTGAATCAAAATATATAATTAGTTTTTCGTTTTCTATGTAGAATTTTTGTTTAGCATCTAGCTTAGTAAGGCCAAGACCGTTCATCAAAATGTAGTTTTTAGCTTCTGCTTGTTTGGTAACTTCGTCTATGATTTCTTTTTCGTAATCTACATTTGCTGGGAAAATATCACCCAAATATATGATTCTTTCGTTTCTGACATCAATGTTATATGTGTCTTTCCATGTGTTTGTTCTAATTCCACCAGTTTGGTAATCATTTGAAACAACCAAACTCAAATAATCTCCGTGAGTATATTTGCCGTAGGTGGCCTTATATGAATAAAATGCTGTGTTTGGTGTTCCTTCATAAGTTATTGTTGAAATTTCATCTTTGTATGAAAAAATAACCGTTCTAATTTGTTCATTTATGTAATCTTCAAAATTTTTGTTTTTAAAAGAGCTAATCGCCGGAAAAATCGCATCAACAGCACGATTAGTGCCACTATCTTGCTTTATTACAACCGGTGTAACCACTGTTTGCTCAGACAAACTTTTTTCAGCAACAACATCATCTCCGCTAGGGGTAATAATATTGGGGGTTTTATTCAAACTTTGCCACACAAAAAACCCACCAACACCCAATGCAACAACCAAAATCAAACATAAACCTACCACTAAAACTTTTTTCATAATAATTCCTCCATATTTCATTGTCTAAAACAACCTCTAAAACAATTATAACATTTCTTTATTTATTATCAATAAAAATTTTCACATCCGCAATTTTTATTCATAATATCTAACAATTTATCAAGTAAGTATTCACAAATTGTTCATAAATCCGCAGTTGTTTTTTTCCGTAAGACGTGCTAGAATGTCAATGTAGTTTATTCCACATAAGAAAGGAAAGATAATATGAAAAAAATTTTAGCAATACTTTTAAGCACATTAATGCTTGCTTCTTTATTCTCTGTTTCTTTTGCAACAGAAGATGATTCAATGTATTTATACACAAATGAAAGCGGTGAGCTTGTTTCGTCTGATGATTATGGTGATGATGCAACATTAATAGATGATATTGACGACTATTATAATAGTTATGGAAATTATGAAACGCAAAATCAAGAAACATTAAAAGAAGCTTTTGAAGCGCAAGCAAAAAGTTTATCGGAATTTCAAGAAAATAGTTCAGAAAATAATCAAGAATTGATAATAACAAACGTTTTATCCGGCATTAAAAATTACTACGTTGCAGAAGAAAGCTATTATTATGATAGCTACTACTACATCGTAAAATATCAAGAAGTCATGCTTAAAAATCCTGCAGATGGCACCGAAACACAATCGATTGTAATTTTGTCTTACGACATATCAGACAACAAAAATATCAAACCACTAAAAGCTGGCGACACAGTTTATGGCTACGTTGAATATGTTACATCAGAAGATGAAATGTACAATTTTGTTGACCACTCACTTACAGATGATCGAATCGGAATCGCTTCTGTTACCGAAGTTGACAGGTCATTAGCGCTAATACTACTTGCAATTATTACATTAGTTTTTCTATTTATATACGCTCACAAACTAGGCTCTAACGTCATCGTCCCTGTTGTTCTTTTGCTTGACACTTTATTCGTTGTTTTAGCTAGAATTTTAGCATTAAACATTAGCACACTACTAGTTGCAACATTAATTGCACTTTCGCTAATAATTGTAATTTCACTTTTGAAAAACAAACTAAACAGAAAAGCTGCAATCTCAATTTGCTCATCTATTTTAGTTACTTTTGCGATTACACTTTTAGCATTTTTTGTAATTAACTCAACCGGCATCACAGGCAAAGGAATCATATCAGAAGAGTCTTACGATTTAGACACAAACGTATATTACTTAGATAATTTGTTCAAATCACAAATTAATGTAGGCGAAATAGTAGTTTCAATGATAATGATTATTTCAGCAGTAATCACTTCTGCAATCTCTTCAAAATTAACAGACATCTGTGAAAAATATGCTGGTTCAAAAACAATGGTAAATAACATTATCGATGAAGCAAAATTACAAATAAATGAATATCCACTTATAATTGCTGGAATCATTTTAACACTTGGTGTTCCAAGCTTCATGCTACTAACACAAAAAGGAATTCCTTTTAACCAAGTAATCAATTCTGAATCTACTGTGATAAATTTATTGATTCTTTTACTAGCAATGATTAGTTCACTAATCATCATGCCAATCACAGCAGTAATTGCAAACATCCTTATGGGCAACGATGAAATAAAACAAATTGAAAGCAAGAAAGAAAGTAAATAAGCACAAATAAATTGAACCTTAACCTCAGCTTAACACCGAGATTAAGGTTCTTTGCTTATCGCTTATTGCCTTATTTGTTAATGATTGTTACATGGAAGCTATCGCCTGTTGCTGATTCACTAGAATCTGAAGTAATTAAGTTAGTTCCGAAATATACACCTGTCATATTATTATTCGTTGATGCACCAATGCCAGTCACCGCAGGAGTAATAATTTCTACACTCTTCTCTAATTCCTTGATTCCACCATCAGATTTAACAATTTGAATATTGCCCGCTCCACTTAAAGTCCTAACAGCTTCAATCTCATTCTCACTAGTAACTTTAAAGTTAATACTTGTAGCACTAATTCCATAATAAGACTCAACCTTGTCATTCTCTAGTAGTTTAGCATTCTTCATCTTGCCTACCAAATTGATTGCTTTATTTATTCCAATACTTCCATAAACTTCACTAATCGTAACACTCTTATTAAAGATTGTTCTAACGTTTCTTGCAACCGTTTCAATACCTGCATTAACATGTACTTTCGTTTCAACCTCAACAGTATTTACAAACTTAAATTCATGATCAATTTCAGTAATAGTATCTGTAACTTCAACAACAATTGTTGTCGAATATTTTTTAGCTTCTCTACTATCAATAGTAAATCCGTTTGGTAAAGGTGTCACAATCTTAACAGGTTCATTACTTGTAAATACAATCTTCGCACTTCCATAAACAGATGCGTCAATGATTTCGTAATTTACCTTAGCAGCTTCCCTATTAAATTCACTTACATTGCAAACCGCAGTAGCAATATTGCCATTAGAATCTTTCACTTCAAATTTGTAAACTGTATTTGCATAAGCTTCATAATCAAACTCTGTTCTAATTTGGAATTTTCCTTCAATAACCGCATTATCTAAAACAGCATTTAGATTACTTATTTCAACTCCATTTACTTTTATAGAAACAATATCAGTTGTCGATTTAACAATTGTGTGTATCTTAACCAAAGATACAGCGTTGCCTGTCTTCACAGCTTTCTTAGTAAATTTAATTGTAGGCTTAGCATTAAACTCTGGCACTTTTGAATATGTAAATGAAACCGTATTTGAATATGCCGAATTTCCTATCACATCTGAAACTTTAACTCTTACGTAATATACACCTTCTTCATCAACGGCACCAGAAATATACGAGGTAAACATATCCGTTTCATCAACCTTAATCACTTCCCAAGTTGTTTCTCCTTCTTTTCTGATTTCCCATTGATATCCGCCGATACCATTATTATCAGTTACGCCAGAAATTACTGCTTCATATTCGCCATCACTTGTTGTACCATTTGAAGGTTTGATTAATACAAGTTCCGCATTACTTAAATCCGGTGGAGTAATATCTATCACAATTTCGCCTTCAGTTAAAATTGTTGCAGCATTACCCAAGTTAGCCATATCAAATACCATATCTTTGTCGATTCTGATTGTCAATTGACCGCTCTTTGTTATTCCACCAAATTCTAAATAATATCTATAAGTATTCTTATTAACTCTATCTATAAATGTTACTACTTCTGTTGTTGGATATACTCTTTCTCCGTTAACTTCATAAATCAAATCTCCAACTGTAAATTGATCAACATCTAATCCAGAACCTTCCTCAAAAATATTAATCAATAATCCAACTTTATCAGCAGGTCCAATTGTAATATTCTTATGTTCATGTAAAGATATTACCGGTGGAGTTGTATCATTATCAAGTTTTGATACGTACCTTCCATCCTCCTCTTCAGTCACAATATATTTTCCAGGTAAAGTATCAGGCTCGCCAGCATAAGGAGGGTTATCATCACCAATTAATTTACCATCATTAAGTGTAAAGTCACCATCTTCTGAATCTATTGCTTTATCTTTACCATCAATTATTGGACCTCTGTCACCATTTTCGTCACCAATAACCACATTACCTTCATTGTCAATTGCAGTTCCATCTGGATTTTTGATTGTACCAGTTTCATTAGAATCATTAGTGTCAGCAACAATTGTTACATCACCACTTGGAGTCACATGAATTGGCTCTTTAATTATAATCTCGTTATCGCCTAAATCAATTGTAATATCCTTATCAATCGTAGCTCCATCCGGCTCTTCTGTATCATTAATGACAATAATTGTATCTCCACTATTAGCAGCGTCAATTGCATCTTGTAACTTTTCATAATTTGTGGTGCCTTCATCATTTGTTATAGTATAATTTGCAGGTAATACAGTAATGTTTACTTCTTTTTCAACATCTGTATAGTTTGTACCCTTAGCAGTCAATCTTAATTTAGTTTGACCTTCTTTAAGACCAGTGATAGTAATCTCCTTACCTCTTACGCCAACACTTGCAATATCTGAATCGCCAATATTTAAAGAAATTGCACCATCACCTAAATATTCATAAGTTACTATAACTTTATTACCTTCAACTACAGTCACACTATAACTTGAAAGTGTCAAAGTCGCAGTTGCCTTTGTAATTTCATAATCTTTAGTATCATTAACTAATGTGTAGTTATCTTTATTTTCACGTCCACCAACTACCTTATCAATAGTTGCTATTGATGTGTATTCACCCACATTAATTTTTGTGGTTCTAACGAAGTAAATTGTTTCACCAGTTGCACCTTGTGCTGTTCCAACACTTGGAGCTTGATCTTTTCCATTGTAAACAAATTTTGTCACACTACCCCAAGGAACACTAATTGTCATTGGCTTAATTGTAAATTCTAGATCTATCTTGCCTAAATAATCGCCTTTACCGGTAATTGTAACCTTTGCTTCATCTCCATTTCCTGTTGCATCAATATTGTTCTCATAATCAACAGTATAATCCTTGCCTTCTTCAAG
>CAZTCE010000021.1:9803-11048 GCA_964612205.1 uncultured Eubacteriales bacterium
ATTGATATTCAAAGCTACAACCATCTGGAGTAATTGCATCAGTATTTGCTGTTAATGTTGAATCATAAATGTTGTTTCCTGTAATTGTTACTTTACCATCAATTTCAGAGGCTGTAATTGTAAAGTGTTCGTTTCTTACACCAGTATACGAATTGATACCTGTAATTATTGCTGTTGCCGTACCAACATTTCTGTTATCAACAAATGAAAGTGTGTAATCTGTTCCAAGTACTAATAAAGTTTCTTTATCATAAACTTTTACATCAGGTGTTTTCAAGTTTCCGTCATAAACATAAGTTGTTGGATTCAATACAACACTAATATCTTCACCACTTACGTTTTTGCTTTCAACATCAACTTCTCTGTCGCCAGAATCAATCTCTCCGCTTGATTCATCTTCCTTAATAATTGCATCCGTGATATCTTTAAATATTGTATCTCTTGCACTAGTCAATTTGACTGTTACTTCAACATAAATATACTTACCAATATCACTATCTTTTACAATATAAGAATCTCCACTTTCGCCTTCAATTAATGTTCCACCAGTAGTTGAATTTTCTTCTGTTACATACCATTTATATTCATATTCACAATTTGCAGGTGTTATTTCAATAGTATTTGCAACCAATTCACTACCAACTTCCAAAGTTCCAGTGATTTCTACGCTACCAGTGATAATTATACCTGTAACCGTCAATGTACCTTTTTGCTTTGTAATATTATAGTTACCAGTAACATCAACTTCACCATCTTTAACAATAGTTAGTGTGCTAATTATGTTTTCGCCTGAACCAATCTCAGTTTGAAAACCAGTCGTTGTTATTCTTAATATATGTCCGTCAACAAGACTTCCCGAAATTATTTCATAAACATTTGAAGTTAAAGGAGTACCATCATATTCTTTAGAAACATCTATTGGTTTAATTGTAATCTTTCTCTTTTCAATTTCAAATTTTTTAATAACTTCGCCTGAATAATCGCCCATGCCTTTGATTACAACTTTTGCTTTATCTTCTTCACCCTCTGTTGCATCAACATTATTCTCATAATCTACTGTATAATCTGTGCCTTTGTTTAATGTTACACCCTCGAATTTTACAACTGGTTCAGGTGTTATATCGCTACCAGTATATACATAATTTGGTATTGCATCAACCGTTGCAGTTGAAATATCTTTAGATAAAACATTAACTGTTCTTGTAACGCTCATGCCATCTGCTGTTTCGCCACTTTCGTGAACTG
>CAZTCE010000022.1:0-10849 GCA_964612205.1 uncultured Eubacteriales bacterium
GTATTTATATGAATATGCCACTAGGCGAAAAAGTTTCTAAAAATGTAATAAATATAATTAGAGAAGAAATGAATAAAGCTGGAGCAAGTGAAGTTTCAATGCCACACGTTTTGCCAATGGATTATTTCGAAGCTTCTGGCAGAGCGAGCTCTTTTGGAAATAGCATTTTTAAATTGAATGATAGATATGGCAGACCTTATGCACTAGGCCCAACTCACGAAGAGTTTTTCGTTTTGGCTGCACAAAGTAAAGTAAAATCATATAGAGATATGCCATTTACAATTTATCAAATTGGTGAAAAATATCGTGATGAAGTTAGACCTAGACTTGGTTTGATTAGAGTTAGAGAGTTCATCATGAAAGATGCATACAGCTTTGATATTGATGAAGATTCAATGCAAGAGTCATATCGAAAAATGTTTGATGCTTACCACAAAATTTTCCAAAGAGTTGGTCTTAAATATAATGTGGTTAGAGCCGACACAGGTGTTATGGGCGGATTACTTTCAGAGGAATTTCAAGCGATAACAGAAACTGGCGAAGACATTTTAGTACTTTGTGATAATTGTGATTATGCTTCAAACATTGAAGTTAGCGCTTGCGTTCCAAACACGAATATTGAGTGCGAAGAAGAAAAAGATTATAGCGAAGTTTACACACCAAATGCTGGTTCTATCGAAGATGTTACAAGCTTTTTAGAGTTACCAGTTGAAAAGTTTGTAAAAACAATGATATACAAAATTGATAATAAGTTTTATGCTTGTATGGTAGAAGCAGATAGGGAAGTCAACGAAGTTAAACTTTCTAAGCTTTTAAATGCAAATGAAGTTGAGCTTGCTTCTGAAGAAGATGTAAATAGAATTACTAACGCAAAAGTTGGATTTGCAGGTCCTATTGGCCTTGAAATACCAATAATCATGGATGAAAACATAAAAGCTAAGAAGAATTTTATCGTTGGTGCAAATAAGTCTGATTATCATTTTAAAGATGTCAATTTAAAAGACTTCAAGCCTGAAATTATTGCAGATATTAAAAATATCAAAGAAGGCGATACATGTCCAAGATGTGGCGGAAAAATACATTTCAAAAAAGGAATTGAAATAGGTAATACATTTAAACTTGGAACAAAGTATTCAGAAAAACTTGGACTAAATTATCTAGATAAAGATAATAAATTAAATCCAGTCCAAATGGGATGCTATGGCATTGGAGTTGGAAGAATTATAGCTGCAACAATTGAGCAAAATCACGATGAAAAAGGAATTATTTGGCCAATGAGCATTGCACCTTTCAAGGTTGCAATCGTTTTAATTGATAGGAAAAATGATTTACAAAGAGAAACTGCTGAAAGGCTTTATGAAGAACTTAATCAAATGGGAATTGACACAATTCTTGATGACAGAGATGAAAGACCAGGAGTTAAATTCAATGACATGGAACTAATTGGTATTCCAATAAGAATAACAATAGGTAAGAAAATAAATGACGGTGAAGTCGAGATTAAATTGAGAACCGAAAGTGATGTAGCTGTTATAAAGAGTGAAAATGTTATAGATGAAATTAAAAAACTTATGCTATAATATATATAACCTTATTTTTCAGTGCTTGTAGCAATAAGATTTGTTTTTTAATTAGAATGCAAATATTAAATTATTTTAGTTTAAAATAAAAATAGTAGGCAAATTGCCTACTATTTTTTGTAATCTAAAACTGCACTATTTTCATTGTTTGCGGATAAATCGAATAATGTTGAATCACTTGAAGTGTTTTTCTTTTTATATGTTTCGTAAGGTGTTATGATTGATAAATCATTTGAATTATCGTAATTTGTGTCTACGAAAATCTCTCCATTATTTGTAACATTTGAATTTGTGTCAGTGTAGTCGCTAGATTGAGAGAATGCTTTAACAGGAGTATATTCATCGCCTGAGAAGAAAGCAGTTGTATCTTCTGCGGCAACATTAGCATTTCCGTGTCCAAAAACTTCAAAATTAAAGTTTGCAAATTTGTGTTTTTCAAGATGTTTTTTGTTAATGAAATCTGTTGCACCTCTACCGACAATGTTTTTGCCTGATGAACTTTTAGTTTTATAAATACATTTTTTGAATCCCATGTTAACAAATTTAACAGCCTTGTAATTAGCTGGGTAATCTTTTGAACCCTTCATGTATGCTTGCGTCATCTTGTCTGCACCTTCTTGTGTCTTAGAATCAACCAGCACTTTGTCGTATTTCCATTTCTTTTTAGTACCCATTTCTTTTTGCCAGTATTCTGCTTCTTCCCAAGTCATATCACCAAACACAATTCTTGTTTTTGAGTTTGTAATGATAACGTCTTTAAAGTATGCAAGAGAAGATGTTTTTGTTAATTGTGACAAGTTTTGAACAGTAATTAACGTTCCACAACGATATTTTCTAAATAGAGTGAAGAAAGCTTCTGTGTCTTTCGTGATGTAAAGTGGAAACTCATCTATGTAAATAAAGTGTGGCGTTCTAGAATCTTCATTTCCTGGTCTTCTTAAAACAGCATCTTTTAGCGATAGGATAACAAACATACCAAATGCTTTTTGGTGAAGTTCTCCTAAATCACCTTGACGTGTACAAGCTGTAATGATTTGACCTTCTTCTAAAGCTTTATCTAGGTTTATATTATTATGTTTGCTACATAAAACTCTTTTAATACCTGGGTTTCTTAAGAAGTTGTCTAATTGAGTAATAGCACCATAAACAAATTTTTCTGTTTCTTTTCTACCACTTCCATAAGTTGAAGCAATTTCATAACCATGAATATTTACTGGTGGCTTATAGAAGTTCTTTTCAAAATAACCAATAAGAGATTTATAGTCGTTAGCAAGTTCTTCATCTTTCTTTAAAACTTCAGTCATTTCTTCAGCTAAATCAAAGTTGTTTAAAATATCAAGCATATCTTCAAGTGATGGAAGTTCACCATTATGCATTCTTGGATAAACTAGTTTTAAAAGAATAGCTAAGTTTTCAAAAGCTTGTTGTGTAACGTTTGCGAAGAATACATTATTGCTACTAGCATTTTCTGATTCGTACATTCCTTTTAAAACCACTGAAATAATACTTGCTATTTTTGCAGGGTCTTTACCAATGAATGGGTTAATTCCAAGTGAGTTAGGATCCATTGGGTCGATTACATTAACATCAACATCGTAAGCTTTGGCAACATTTTGTACTCTAGAAATACATGCATTATCTGGAGCAACTAATGTTAATCCAACACCTCTGTAATAAAGTTTTCCTGTTTCAGGATCTTCGTATTTCAACATATCTTTAACGTAATTTTTGTATTCTTTCTTTCTTGATTCCTTTGGAGTTAAGAAAGAAAGAGTAAAGTTTTTGTTAAGATATTCATTGCTATATGGCACTTCAAGAGTTGCCATACCAGCTTGTAAAGCATTGTATCCTAATTTTTTACTTAATTCTCTAAAGAAATATTTTTTCTCAATATCCCCAGCACACATTGGCTCAACAATTGTTGCTGTTTTACCAGTACCTGTTGCACCTTCAACAAAAGTTGCTTCAAAACGAACTTTTTCAGGAATTACAGCTGGTTTACCTGTTTGGTCATCTATACAAAACTTTGCATCGCATTTGAATGCAGATGGAATTGCAGATGCTTTTTTTGATTTTGAAGATTCAAGCTTAACACCTTTGCAATCTTCAAATGAATCTATCCAGTCAGGATCGCCATCAATAATATTACCGATGTAATACTCAATCACACTACGAAGAGTGAATGTTGGGAATAGTAGTGAAAAAGAGCCAAATGCAGGTGGTATTAATTCCGGTAAATTTTCTGCTATGTATTTGAAATTACTAAAATGCATACAACCAAACCATAAAGCCTCATTTATCCATTGAGATGCCATTGTGAAGATTATGATATATGCCGAAATCGAATAAAATACGAAAAATTTTATCGGCTTGGTTATTGTTGTGTTAAGAGGTGAACCAGACGTAACTTGGAATCCCGCTATTATAACAAGGTAAACTAGAGTGTATTGGAGTGGTGTCCAATAGTTTACAAGCTGACCAGTCAATAGCAGTGAAACTAGTTCGTAAGCCCTATCAACTGCAAAGTAAATTGTGAGTAAACCAAATACATAAGCAAAAAAAGTATTTGTATTAATTTTTAATGGTTTTAAAATTAGGTATTCTAGTGGATCTAATAGTTTATCTACAATCCACATTAATTTATCTTTAATCATAACTACCTCCTATGTTTATTGACAAAACGTACCATATATATTATGCTATATTTTGTGTAAAATTTCAAGTAGTTTTGATTAATTTGTAGAATATTTTATGTTAATTAATTTGAAATGGAGGTAGAAAATGTATATTATTTGTCGGACTTCGGAAATCCGGGAACCGAATATGAAAGAACAAGACATAATGTTGGATTTAAAGCAATAGACAAAATTGCAGAAAATTTAAAAATAAGCATGTCAAAAAAGAAATTTGATGCTATAATAGGAGAAGGTTTTTGTGGTAGTGAAAAAGTTATGCTGGTAAAGCCACAAACATACATGAATCTTAGCGGAAATAGCATCAAGCAAATTGTTGACTTTTATAAAATAAAGTTAGACAAATTAATTGTCATTTATGATGACATAGACATACCAATTGGCAAGATCAAAGTGAAACCTAGTGGTAGTAGCGGAACTCATAACGGAATGAGAAATATTGTGAGTATGTTATCGAGTGAGGATTTTACAAGAGTTAGAATAGGAACAGATAAACCTAAATATAATATGAATTTAGCTGATTATGTTTTAATGCCTTTAACCAAAGATGAAGAGCAAGCCCTAGAGCCTGCAATTAATAACTCAGCAAAAGCTGTAGAACGAATTATAAATGCAAGTGTTCAAATTGCGATGAATGAATTTAATGGAATATAGGTGAAAAAAATGGAAAATGTAAATCTTACTAAATCAAGTGAAAATGAAGAAATTTCAAAAAATCAAATAGTTGTAAATAAGAAAGGCAAGAATATTGATATATGTGTTTTAGAAAATAACATAATATGTGAAAAATATTTGCATGAAATCGATAATCAAAGTATTTTAGGAAATATATATGTTGGAATTGTAAAAAATGTTGTAGATGGAATGCAGGCAGCTTTTTTAGATATAGGAGAGAAAAAAAATGCATTTATGCCCGTAAAAGATGCACTTCCTAAAATTGATGTGCTAAAAGAAGATTCTCATATAATCATTCCATCAATTTCTGACGTTGTTAAAATCGGTCAAAAGATTTTAGTGCAAGTTAGAAAAGAACCAATTAATGAGAAAGGTGCTAGAGTTTCAACGCATATTACTTTTCCAGGAAACTATGTTATTTTAATGCCAGAAACTGATATAATAACGGTTTCACAAAAAATTTCAGATGATAGAAAAAAAGAATTAAAAAAATTGGCTCTTGCTCTTATACCAAAAGGATTTGGTGCAATAATTAGAACAGATGCTGAAGAGGCAACAGAAGAAGAATTGCGAAAAGATATAGAAGATTTACTAAATAAATGGAAAGAAATTTTGGAAAAGTTTGAAAAAAGTAATGGCAAAGAGCTTATCTATAATGACCATGAAATTACTTCAAAAGTATTAAGAGATTTAGTAAACAGAAGAACGGAAAAAATTTATTGTAATAGTAATGATATTTGTAAAGAATTAAAAAAGAAGGCGCTTCCTGATTTAGAAATTGAATATATTCAGACTGGAGATCTATTTGAAGGATTAGGTTTAGCCACTCAAATTTTAAATGCAAGCAAAAGAAAAATTTGGCTTAAATGTGGTGGCTATATAGCTATTGATAAAACAGAAGCATTAACAGCAATTGATGTAAATTCTGGTAAATACACTGGAAAAGACGATTTAGAAGAAACAACCTTTAAAGTAAACGAGGAAGCTGCCATTGAAATAATGAAACAACTAAGACTAAAAGATTTAGGTGGTATCATTGTTATTGACTATATTGACATGCAATCAAAAGAAGATCAGTTAAAAATACTTGAAATTATGAAGGAAATGGCTTTAAAAGATAGAAGCAAAATAGATATAAAAGAGTTTACAAAATTGAATTTGGTTGAAATGACAAGAAAGAGAATGTATGTATAGTTTTTGAAGATTGCTTGAAAAAATTAAAACTTATGTTTGACAGGAACAAACATTTGTGATATTCTTTTTGTAAACGAAGGTACGATTAGTGAAAGGAGAAATAATATGCCAAAAAGTAGTAAAGCAACAGATAAGCAAATGAAAGTTTTAAAATTTGTTAACGATCAAATAAAGAAAGATGGTTATGCTCCAACAGTTAGAGAGATTTGTAAAGCACTAGATTTAAAATCAACTTCAACTGTTCATGGCTATTTAACAAGATTAGAGAAAAAAGGTTTAATTACAAGAAATGCTTCAAAGCCTAGAACAATCAAAGTTGTCGGAAACAAAACAAATCCTGCTGAACAAAAATTTTATACTTCAAAGGAAATGGTTGATGTTCCAATAGTTGGAAAGGTTGCCGCAGGTGCACCACTTCTTGCAGTTGAAAACATTGAGGATTCATTCCCATTGCCAATTGATTTTGTTGGAAATTCTGAAACATTTATGCTTCGTGTTCAAGGCGACAGCATGATTGATGGTGGAATTTTAGATGGAGATTTAGTTTTGGTTAGAAAACAAAACACTGCTAAAAACGGTGAAACTGTTGTCGCTCTTGTTGACGATAGTGCCACAGTTAAAAAATTCTACAAAGAAAAAGGTTTCATTAGATTACAGCCACAAAATCAATTTATGCAACCAATTTTAGTCCCTGATTGCACAATTCTTGGAGTTGTATGTGGCGTTTTTAGAAAATTATAATCATATACGAATATAAAATTTAAATCACTTCATAATATGTTATGAGGTGATTTTTTTATGAAGAAAAATAAAAGATTAACTTTAAATAGTGAAAAATTTAGAAATAATGGCAAGGGAATAATTGAGGATTCAGCAGAATACGGTGAATTTATATGTACATTTGATAGTTGGATTTCCATTGAGGAACAGAAGAGAAACGCAGAGTTTATGGAACATTTAGGTGATTGAGCTGAGATTAATTTAAGTTACGCGCGAAGAGGTTCACATAAAAGTTACAAATAAAGTATTGACTAAAAAAATAATCGTGCTATAATAGAAATCGAAAGGTCAAAGAAAGTCAAAGTAAAAGTCGGGGGAGGCTGATGCAATGAGGTTATCTGATTTAATAGAAGAATATATAAAGGAGTTAATGGATGAAAATGATGATTTTACAGAGTTTGGACGAAATGAATTAGCTCAATATTTTAATTGTGTTCCGTCACAGATCAATTATGTAATATCAACTAGGTTTAGTCCTGAAAGAGGATATTACGTTGAAAGCCGAAGAGGCGGTGGCGGAAATATCAAAATTAAAAGAATCGATGTTACAAAAGATGAATATGTTATGCATCTAATTAATTCAATCGGTGATGTTATAACTCAGCAAGAAGCGGATATAATTATTAATAACTTATTAAAGCTAGAGATTGCAACAAGTGATGTTGCTAAAATTATGAGAGTGGCAACAAATGATAAAGTTCTTAATTTGCCGATTGAATATAAAGATACAACAAGAAGCAGAATCTTAAAAAATATGCTACTAAATTTGGTATGTTAGCATATTTAGATGAATAAAAAGAAAGGTGGAATTTTTATGAAATGTCAAAATTGTGGAAAGAATGTTGCAAATGTTAGATATTTGCAAATTATAAATGGAAAGAAGACGAAATTGTATTTGTGTGAAGAGTGTGCAAATGAGATGAATATTGGTTGTGATTTCAATTTCGGAGTTGATAACTTTTTCTCGGACTTTTTTGAAGATTTTATGGAGCCAAGTTTACTTACAATACCAAACATTATGAGTCACGAAAATTTATTGAGTGATTTTAACAGATTAAATGGTGCAAGCGTTTTTGGAAATTCTCATGATTATTTTAATGATGAATTAGACGAAACATTGGCAAGAATACAAAAGAAAAGTGCGCATGCTTTCAAAACAAAGAAAGCTAAGAAAGAAATTTCTGAAGTGGAACAATTGAAAAATGAATTGAATGAATGTATCAAAAAAGAAGAGTACGAAAAGGCTGCTGTTTTGAGAGATAAAATTAAAAAGTTAGAAAAATAAAATTAGCAACGAAAAGGAGGTTTGATATTTTATGATGTATAGATTTACTAATAGAGCGGAAAGAGCAATAGAACTTGCAGGCGAGATATCTGCAGAGCTTGGACATAATTATATTGGAACAGAGCATTTACTTGCTGGTCTTATTCGTGAAGGCAATGGCTTGGCTTTTAAAATTTTAAACGAACAAGGAATTACCGAAGAAAAAGTTATTAAGTTAATAACTGATTTAATTGGAAGAGGAGAACCACTAGACGAAGTGCCAAAAGGCTTTACGCCACGCACAAAAAGAGTGATTGAAATTAGTTTTATTGAAGCCAAAAAATTGAATAATAATTTCATTGGAACTGAACATTTACTTTTAGCAATTATGAAAGAAGGAGACAGTGTAGCCTCTAGAATAATTACTGAGTTGGGTGTAGATATTCAAAGACTTTTTAACAATTTGTTAAAAGCGTTAACTGACGATAATGGAAATATTAATACCAATAAGCCTAAGAAGTTTGCTGGAAGCAATCAGACTCCTACACTAAATCAATTCGGAAAAGATTTAACCGAAGAAGCAAGTAATGGAAAGCTAGATCCTATAATTGGCAGAGATAAAGTTATTGAAAGAATAGTTCAAATTCTTAGCAGAAGAACAAAAAATAATCCATGTTTAATCGGCGAGCCGGGTGTTGGTAAAACTGCTATTGCGGAAGGCTTAGCGGAACAAATTGTTGAAGAAAATGTTCCTGAAAATTTAAAAAATAAAAGGGTTGTTACTTTAGATATTTCTTCTATGGTTGCTGGTGCAAAATATAGAGGAGATTTCGAAGAACGTTTGAAGAAAAGTTTGCAAGAAGTAAAAAAAGCAGGCAATGTAATTTTGTTTATTGATGAAATTCATACAATTGTAGGTGCTGGTGGTGCGGAAGGTGCAATTGATGCGGCAAACATTTTGAAACCTCTTCTTGCCAGGTCGGAAATTCAAGTGATTGGTGCAACGACTTTGAATGAATATAAAAAATATATTGAAAAAGATTCTGCATTAGAAAGAAGATTTCAACCTGTAATTGTTGAAGAGCCAACTGTTGAAGAAACAATTCAAATTTTAAAAGGCATAAGAGATAAATATGAAGCACATCATAAAGTTAAAATAACTGATGAAGCTTTAAGAGCGGCAGCCGAACTTTCAAATAGATATATAAATGATAGATATTTGCCTGATAAAGCAATTGATTTGATGGACGAAGCAGCTTCAAAAGTTAAACTTCAATCTTTAACAGCACCAAGTACAGTTAAGAAAATTGAGGAAAAGATTGCTGAAATTATAAAAGAAAAAGAAGATGCTATAAATGCACAAGATTTTGAAAATGCTGCTAAATTGAGAGATAAAGAACATAAAGAAAAAGAAAAACTTGAAAAAGAAAAATTAAAATGGGAGCAAAAAAATCAAATTCAAGAAACAACTGTTGGAGAAAGTGAAATCGCTGAAGTTATCGCAAATTGGACTGGTGTGCCAGTTAGCAAGGTTACGGAGGCTGAATCAGATAGGCTTATAAAATTAGAATCAGAGCTTCATAAAAGAGTTATCGGTCAAGATGAAGCAATCACAGCTGTCAGCAAGGCGATAAGAAGAAGCAGAGTTGGATTAAAAGATCCAAAAAGACCAATTGGTTCATTTATGTTTTTGGGTCCGACAGGTGTCGGAAAAACTGAAACTTGTAAAGCTCTAGCAGAGTGTCTATTTGGAGATGAAAATGCAATTATAAGAATTGATATGTCAGAATATATGGAAAAGCATACAGTGTCTAAACTTATAGGTTCACCTCCAGGTTATGTCGGATATGAGGAAGGAGGCCAACTAACTGAAAAAGTTAGAAGAAAGCCTTACAGTGTTATTCTATTTGATGAAATCGAAAAGGCTCATCCAGATGTGTTTAACATCTTGCTTCAAATACTTGATGACGGTAGACTTACAGATTCACAAGGTAGAACAGTAGATTTTAAAAACACGGTTATAATAATGACTTCAAATGTTGGTGCGAGAAATATTGTTGATGGAAAAGTCATTGGCTTTAGTGGCGATGAAAAAAATGCAAAAAAATATGAAGATATAAAATCTAATGTTATGAGTGAACTAAAACGTGAATTTAAGCCAGAATTTTTAAATCGTATTGATGAAATTATTGTGTTTAAACAATTAACAGAAGAGGAAATTTCACGAATTGCAGATATCATGATAGAAGTATCTATTGGCAGATTGGCTGATAGAAATATAAAAATTATGGTGACAGACAACATGAAAAAACATATTGCAAAAGTTGGCTTTGACCAAACTTATGGTGCAAGACCGCTTAAGAGAGCAATTCAAAATATGCTTGAAGATAAAATTGCAGAAGAAATTCTTACAGGAAAAGTTAGCGATGGATCTAGATTGAAGATTGATTTTAAGGATGATAAAGTTGTTATTAACAATGAAAATACAAACATATAAATTTAATATAGGGACTGCAAAGTCCCTATATGTTTATAGAATTAGAAAATTTATAGACATTTTTTAATTTTAGTGAACGTTGCGATAAAAAAGTCACCTTATTTTTTTGATGTTTTTTATATTACAAAAATACTTTTGTAATATTTTTGTAACATAATTGTAATAT
>CAZTCE010000023.1:0-10764 GCA_964612205.1 uncultured Eubacteriales bacterium
AATTAGAACTAATTCTTTTTCAAGCTCCGCATAAGTTCTTAAGTTTTGTGAAATCAAAATTCTACCTTGAGAATCAAGCTCACACTCAATTGCACTTGAAAAGAAAAATCTTGTGAAGTTTCTGGCATCCTTGCCAGTGATCAACGGTAGGGTTTTGATTTTTTCTTCGATGTTCTTCCATTCTTCTAAAGAGTAACCATAAAGACAGCCATCAAAACCTTTAGTTAGAATAAAACGTTCGCCAAGCTCAGTTCTAAACTTTGCAGGCACAATTACTCTACCTTTGCCGTCAATAGTATGTGCATACTCACCAATTAACATCAAAGCCCTCCTTTCTCTCACCACTTTCCACCACTTTGCTCCACTTATACGTTCATTTTAATATAAACATAATCTCATTGCAAGTGTTTTTCAATTTTTTTTGAATTTTTTTACAAAAAAATATGCCAGAAGAATTAACTTCTTAGCATATTTATACATTTTATTACATATTAATTTCTATATTTCTATTTTTTTTCTTTTTCTTTTTATCAGTTTTAGATTTATCTTCATGACGTTTTGAATTTTCTTCTATCCTATCGTTATTTGAATTTTGAAACAAACTATTTATAGCTTGTTTACTCAATTCTTCTGTTGAAATCTCTGGTGAACTTTTCATTGTTTTAAGCAAATCAATTACAGTCGGTTTTAGTTGTTTTAGCATTTCAGGAAACTTTGGATTGTCCGACTTAATTCCGTTTACTTTCGAGAAATGTTTTTATTTTAGCCTCTAATTCATCAGCCTCATCTAATTCAATTTGCTTTTCTTCTAAGTTTTTTTCATCACATACAGTTTCAAGTTGACTTTTATCATCAATTAATCTTGAAGAATCAAATTTCTGTACATCGAATTCCAAATCGTTCTCTTTTGTTGGCAAATCGTTTATATGTTCATTTTTTAACTCATCTTTAGACTCATTTTTTTGCTCACCCTTTGGTTCATCTTTTAACCAGCTTTTCTCCGAATCGATTTTGCCAATAGAAAGATTGTTTTTAAAATATTGACGTACACTTCTATCTTTTATTCTATTTGTTTCGTCAAGTTGATATTGAATTAAACCCGCGTATCGATCTAAATCATTACTAGATTCATCATAATAAGGTGCAACCTCTTCCTCACTATATTCTCCTTTTTGGTTAAATAGTGGAATAAACAATAGTTTTCCCTTGCCTTTTAATACATTAATCGCATCTTTTGAATTTATTGATGATTCCAACGCACAAATCGTACGTAAAATTCGCTCACGCTTTTCAAAGCCAAACGAAATGCCTATTAATTTGGTTGCAATCAAGTCAGGATTTGCATACAGTGGATTTCCTTCTTTTACTTCATGTAAACTTTTATAATATTCTCCATACTTTTCTTGAACCTCTTTTATTTTTTCTACTAAATCTTTTCTTGTACACTTAATATTTGAAAGTGGCTCACATACATATTGTAATTCATCTTCACTTCTAACTATATGATAAAATTTTCCACCTAACACTTTAGGAAGCCAATCTTGCGAAATCAAAAGTAATTTCTGTATTGTTTCATCTGGCTCAATTTTCGTTTTTTTCAACACAGTTGGCTCAACTTTTGTATACTCTTCGTCTTTATGTTCTGTCACAAATTTATTTTTGAATTTTTGAAACCAAGATTTTTGCGGAACTGCCAGCAATTTAGTATTTTGATTTGATAGATTAGTATTTTGCGGAACAGCTGCACTAGAAGTAACTCTAGAATCAGAATTAGAACTAGATTTACTTTTAGATTCTGGTGGTGCTTTTGTTTCTTCGTTTATATTTTTTTCTATCAAATTTCTAACAGAAATCAAAACTTCTCCATACTCTTTTTGCAATATGTTTAACTCAGCTGATAAATCACTTAATTTTTTTTCGATTTCTGCCCTTTTTTCAGGTGAAATATCTGTTTCTAATAATTTTTTTAATTCTTCTATTTCATTATTAAGCTTGTCTATTTTTGATTTTAAAAGCCACTTTTTTTCTAGGTTTTCCTCCAATGTGTGCCCTTCATCTTCAAGAGTCTTTTTTGTTTTTGGCTCATTTTTCTCATGTTTTTCAATTCTTTCATCTACATCAGAATGTGTAACATCAACAAAAAAATCATTTCCAAGAATTTTTCTATTTAAGTTATTTCTTAAAATTGACATTTCTTCTATTTTCTTTGCAGAGTCATTTCCCTTATTAATTATAGTCATTAATTCTTTTTCAAAAGAATTAACATCATTACCAGAAAATTTAGGATTCAAATAATTTATTTGTTTTCGAATACTATTTCTAATTTTTTTCACTTCATCCGTATCGCCTAAATGACTATATAAAAACTCATAATTGCTTAAAAACCTATATATTATCACTGCTTCTCCTTCTCGTTCGACAGCACCTTTTAAATTTTCAACCATAAAGTTTTCATCTTGTTCTACTCTTCTTAAATACCCTTGCAGATATGATAATTGTATTTCCAACTTAGTTATCGATGTTTGTAAGTCATGACTTGCTTGTCCATCAGCAGGGCTTTTTTTCAATTGTTCTTTTAAAGCTTTAATTTTATTCAAGCCATTTATATATGATTCTTGAATTGTTTCTTTTGCCATCCATACTCCTCCTTATTGTGACATATTACTGATTAAATACTTAAACAAGTTATATTTTCTAGTCATCCTCATTAAAATTTTAGCACACTTTATAAAAAAGACAAAGCATTTTTATAAAGTTATACTACAAAATTTATACACAAAAAGCTAAAACAATTAAAATTTATCAAATACAGCCTTAATAAATTTTATTGATTTAGCTTTTTATTTGCAAGTATATCACATTATTAACCATTTGGTCTGATACTATTAATACCACCATTTAACTCTTCTCTTTTCAAAACATCTAATAACTTAGTTTTCGCACGTGTCATTCTCTTCTTAATTGTTTCATAATTTTCTCCTAATAACTCCATTGTTTCTTCTCTTGTATAACCTCAAATTTTTTCAAGAATTATTATATCGCGGTAATTGTTTGGCAAACACTTTATTTTTTCTATAATCCTTTCGGCAGAAAATTTGTCAATTACAATATCTGCAATCTCAACATCTCTTTCTATCAACTCATTTTCATAAATATCACATGAATTTTCATATGTATTCAAATATAATTTACGCTTATACACATCAATTGCCGCATTTCGAGCGACAACCTTTAAAAAATTACACGTCATTGAAGGAAGAGTATCATCAATACGATCAGCACACTTAGTAAGTTTTACAAAAGCATATTGCACTGCATCCTCTGCATCAAAACTATTATGCAAAACTCGATTTGCCTCATGAAACATCAGATTCCTATATTGAACATACAATTTTTCTAATTTTAAACAATTAATTTTTTCTTTAGTATTTATCAAATTTATCACCCCATGTAAAAATAAGTTTCAAATATACTTTACACCCTATTCATATATTTTTCAATAATTGAAACAACTTTTTCGCTTTTCACTTTTCATATTATATCCTTACACTTAAAATACCGTTTTTTTTGATTTCTACGGGACAACTTTTTTGAATTTCAAAAAAAAAAAATTTAAGCACTGTCAAAATGCTTAAATTTTTAATAAATTACACATTAAATCTAAATAGAACTACATCGCCGTCTTGCATGATATATTCTTTACCTTCAATTCTAACCAAACCTTTTTCTTTTGCTTTTGCAAGTGAACCACATTCAATTAATTCTTTGTAATTGATTACTTCGGCTTTTATAAAACCTCTTTCTATGTCTGTGTGAATTTTTCCAGCTGCTTGTGGTGCTTTTGTTCCAATTTTAATAGTCCAAGCTCTAACTTCCGGCTCGCCAGCAGTCAAGAAAGACATCAAGCCTAAAAGATTATAGCTAGCTTTAATTAATTTATCTAAACCAGATTCTTCAATTCCAAGTAGTTCTAGCATTTCACTTTTTTCTTCATCTTCTAAAACAGCTAGTTCTTCTTCAACTTTAACACAAAGTGGTATAACTTCGCTATTATGAGATTCTGCGTATGCTTTTAAATCATTAAAATGTTTATCTGTTGATAAATTTTTCAATTGTTCATCTGAAATGTTTGCAACATACATCATTGGTTTTGCAGTTAATAAATATAAATCTGAAAGCATTTCTTTTTCTTCATCAGTTAAATCAACTGTGCTAGCCAATTTATTAGCCTCTAATGCTGATTTTAATTTGTTTAATGCATCAACCGCAATTTGATTTTTCTTATCTGCTCTAGCAAGTTTAAGAGCTTTATCCATTCTTTTATCAATTGCTTCTAAATCAGCAAAAATTAATTCAAGATTAATTGTTTCAATATCTCTGATAGGATCTATGCTTCCATCAACATGAGTTATATTCGAATCTTCAAAACATCTGACTACTTGAACAATTGCATCAACTTCTCTAATGTGAGATAAAAATTTATTGCCCAAGCCCTCGCCTTTTGAAGCTCCTTTTACAAGTCCAGCAATATCAACGAATTTCACGATTGCGTGAGTTATTTTTTCGGGATTATATAATTTTGCCAATTCATATAATCTATCATCAGGTACAGGTACAATTCCAACATTTGGTTCAATTGTGCAGAAAGGATAATTTGCACATTCTGCTCCTGCCTTTGTTATTGCATTAAATAAAGTACTTTTTCCAACATTAGGTAATCCTACTATTCCTATTTCCATTTAAACTAAATCCTCCTTTGGTGCTATTTCTTGTTTTTTGAAAAGTTCAACTACAACACCTAAACCTATTAATATTTTAGCAAAGCTTACCATTCCACCAATATAAGGTAGAAGCGAAACAACTTCAAGAATTACAATTCCTGTCAAACCGCAAACCCACTTATTAGCTTTTGTTTTGCTAAATATTGTAGCTCCTAATAAATATCCAACAGTGATTGTTGAAATCATCATTAGAATTAGATACATTATTAATGCGGCAAATCCAGCGATTGCACCAATTATTGTTATCATAAGTATTATTGCTAAAAATGGGATAGCAAAAAGCATAATTGCTCCCCAACCAAGTGAAGTTAAATAAACTTTTCCTTTTTTATTCTCGTATGCATTTCTGATTTTTTCAAACATTACTGGGCAAAGTAATAATGCTAGTGAGAAGAATAGCACATTTGCAAAAATCCAGAAAAACATTGAGCCAACGTCATCAAAAATTGTTGGTTGATTAAATTCTTCATCAATTTCAGCAGGCGTTATGCTAGTTTTTATTCCTTCTGGAATTGAGATTGTTGATGCTTCCGAGCATCTAACAGTTCCGTTAACATTTGCGCCATCTGCTATTTTTAGCATTCCAACAGCTGTGGCATTTATGTTACCACCAACGGTTGAACCTTCTGAAATTTCAAGCGAAGTAGCGCATATATTAATGTTTCTATCAACATTGCCAGATATTATAACTGAATTAGCAACAACATATAAATCTCTTTCAATATTTCCATTTATAACAATGCTTTTGCCTGCTATAAATGCATCTTTTCCAATATTTTCTGAAATTGTTATATCGCTTCCAACAATAAAAGCATATTTACCAAAAGCATTTGAAACAACTGATTCGCCAGCTAATAAAATTAAATCTTCCGCTGTTCCAGTTGCAACAACATTGCTACCAAATTTCATTATGTTATTATTTGCATTCTCATTAATGATTTCAAACTCATTTGGAGTTGTAATATCATTATTAAAGATATTTTCGCCACTTTCAGCAAAAACAATATTCGTACATAAAACAAAAATTGCAATTAAAACTAAACTAATTTTTTTCATTTTATATCCTCCTAATAAAATTTTTTACGTCAATGACATTATACAACCAAATTTTATTTTATACAATCAATTTTTTCTAATAACGCTAAATTCATTGACTTTTGAGCTAGAAACTTATATAATCAAGGCATTGAAGACTTTAAAAATTAGTCTTAAGCAGATATTTATATAGGAGGTTTTAATTATGTTAGACATTAAATTCGTTCGTGAAAATCCTGATATTGTCAAAGAAAATATCAAGAAAAAATTTCAAGATCAAAAATTACCTTTAGTTGACGAAGTAATCGAATTAGACAAAGAACTTAGAGATGCCAGACTTAAAGGTGACACACTTAGAGCTGAAAGGAACAGCAAAAGCTCCGAAATTGGCAATTTAATGAAAAATAAACAAATAGAAGAAGCTAATGCACTTAAGGCAAAAGTTTCAGAAATAAATAATCAACTTACAGAAATCGAAGTTCAAGAAACAAAACTTGCTGAAGAAATCAAACAAAAAATGATGGTAATTCCAAACATCATAGATAATAGTGTTCCAATCGGAAAAGATGATAGCGAAAATGTTGAAAATGAACGTTTTGGCGAACCTGTTGTTCCAGAGTTTGAAGTTCCATATCACGCTGATATTATGGCAAGATTAAACGGAATCGATAAAGATAGTGCTGGTAGAACTTCTGGAAATGGTTTCTACTATTTAATGGGAGATGTTGCTAGACTTCATTCAGCTATGATTTCTTATGCTAGAGATTTTATGATAAATAAAGGTTTTACATACTGCATTCCTCCATTTATGATTAGAAGCGATGTTGTAAATGGTGTTATGAGTTTTGCTGAAATGGAAGCTATGATGTATAAAATCGAAGGCGAAGATTTATTCCTAATCGGAACTAGCGAACATTCAATGATTGGTAAATTCAAAGGTCAACTTTTAAAAGAAGAAGAATTGCCACTTGCTCTTACTTCTTATTCTCCTTGTTTTAGAAAAGAAGTTGGTTCACACGGAATCGAAGAAAGAGGTGTTTACAGAGTTCACCAATTTGAAAAACAAGAAATGGTTGTTCTTTGTAAACCAGAAGAAGCAATGGATTGGTATAACAAAATGTGGAGTTACACAGTTGAATTTTTCAGAAGTCTAGATATTCCTGTTAGAACTTTGGAATGTTGCAGTGGTGATTTAGCCGATCTTAAAGTTAAATCTTGCGATGTTGAAGCTTGGAGTCCAAGACAACAAAAATATTTTGAGGTTGGAAGCTGCTCAACTCTTGGAGATGCGCAAGCTAGAAGACTTGGGATTAGAGCAAAAGGTAAAGATGGTAATTATCTTGTTTCAACTCTTAACAACACAGTTTTAGCCACTCCTCGTTGATTAATTGCTTTCCTTGAAAACAATGTAAATGAAGATGGAAGCGTTAATGTTCCAGTTGCATTAAGACCATATATGGGTGGAATTGAAAAAATCCTTCCAAAAAATTAATAACTTTGTTCATAATTACAATTAGCAAAAAGGCTTGAGTTAATTAAAACTCAAGCCTTATTTTTTAGTTTCCTTTTATGATTTCCTTTCCGAACTTCAAAAGATATACCTTGGCATCTTCGATGCTTTTCAATTCAGGAAAGATAAATTCTTCTTTACCAGTTTTGCTCGCAATAGCAATGAGTTCATTCATAGCTTGCATCGTTTGAGGAAAATCACATTCAATACTTTCATCACCGCTAAGCAAATAATTTCTTGTATTCAAAAGAATTTTCTTAAATCCATTCGAAAACGTTTCGACAATATTGTCAATAGACTCCTTCTCATTATCACTTACCACCTTTTTCAGTGCCATGACTTTGTCAATCTCCCTATTCATTGAGATTCGCCCCTTTCTATTTTTGACATTGTATATTTTAACATGTTTTTATTTTTATGTCAACCATTTTAGAAATATTTCATCTTTCCACCGAAATTATTTCATTAATTTGTTGTTTGCCACCTATTGTACCACCCATTTTCTTAAAAGTTTTAGCAACTTTTTCACGATCCTCAAGATTTTTATTGTAATTCATTTCATTTAAGTCTAATTCAAATGCAACAGTACATCCTAAAACAAAATCAAAAGCCCAGTCAGCAATGGCATGTCTTGTTTCCACAACACCTGGATTTTCTCTATTCTTTTGACCAAGTAGCCCCGAAACATCATTTTGATACTCTTTAGGAAGCTTACCATATATTTCATCTACACCTACAAATCTACAAAGAGAATCCGTTAGCCTGACATCTATGATCAATGCATCATGTGTCGCTTTTCTTCTGCGGTCTATACCCTCCAGAATTTTTTGCTTATCCTCGATATCGTAAGAATCTTGAATATCTTTAGAGCAACTCATTTTGTTAAGATTATCATCAAAAACACTTTCTGTATATTGCAACATATCTTTTATTAACACATCAATTTGTTGCAACAAATCATTTGCATCTTCTTTTTCTGTGTCATCCTTACTTTCAACTAAAATCTTATTGCAATGTTGCTTGGCATATTTTATTTTTCTAATAGTATTATCAACACTACTCATAATCGCACCCCCGTAATTAGATTATTACATATTTTCATATATAATGTCAATAAAAATTGCCTATTTATAATTTGTAGAATACTTTCAAAAAGACTTGAGTTAATTAAAACTCAAGCCTTATAATAATCTTTAACCTTGCATTATTGCTTCAAACTCATCGCCTTCAATTTTTTCTTTTTCAAGAAGCACCTGAGCAACATTATGCAATTTATCAATATTTTGTTCCAAAATTTTCTTTGCACGGTTATAACCATTATCAATAATTCTCTTAACTTCGACATCAATTACAGCGGCGATTTCGTCACTATAATTTTTCGTATTGTTGATATCTCTACCTAAGAAAACTTCTTCTTGGTCGTTACCAAATGTAATTGTTCCAAGCTTTTCGCTCATACCATATTTCATAACCATGCTTCTTGCAATTTTACTAGCTCTTTCAATATCATTTGATGCACCTGTGCTGATATCATCTAAAATTAAAGATTCTGCAACTCTTCCACCAAGTAATGAAACAATTTTATCTTCCATTTCAGATTTTGACATAAAAGACTTATCTTCAGTGTTTTTATACATTGTGTAGCCACCCGCCATGCCTCTAGGAATTATTGACACTTGATGTATTGGCTCTGCATTTGGTAAAAATCTGCTTACAACAGCGTGACCGCCTTCGTGGTATGCAACAAGCTTTTTGTCTTTTTCTGAAATAACTTTGCTCTTCTTTTCAGGTCCCATTAAAACTTTTACCATTGCATCTTCTAAATCATCCATCGTTATTGATGTTTGATCTTTTCTAGCTGCTAAAAGTGCTGCTTCATTTAACATATTTTCTAAATCTGCACCTGTGAAACCAGCAGTGTTTTTAGCAAGAACACCTAAATCAATTTCACCTGATAGCTTTTTCTTTTTAGCATATAAAGCCAAAATTTCTTCTCTAGCTTTAACATCTGGAGCTGGAACAACAATTTGTCTATCGAATCTTCCAGGCCTTTGAAGAGCTGGATCTAAGATGTCTGGTCTGTTTGTTGCAGCAAGAACAATTACACCACTATTTGTTCCAAAGCCATCCATTTCAACTAACAATTGGTTCAAAGTTTGCTCTCTTTCATCGTGTCCACCGCCAAGACCTGCACCTCTTTGACGACCAACAGCGTCAATCTCATCGATGAAAACAATACAAGGTGCTTTGGCTTTCGCTTCTGCAAATAAATCTCTAACTCTTGATGCACCAACACCAACATACATTTCTACGAAATCCGAACCACTTATAGAGAAAAACGGAACTCCAGCTTCACCTGCAACAGCTTTTGCAAGTAATGTTTTACCAGTTCCTGGTTGACCTACAAGTAAAATTCCTTTTGGAATTCTTGCACCCATATCAATAAATTTTTTTGGATATTTCAAAAATTCAACAACTTCTTCTAACTCTTCTCTCTCTTCTGGAAGTCCAGCAACATCTTTGAATGTAACTTTATTTTTATCATCAGGGTTTGAAAGCTTAGCCCTATTTTTGGTAAATGACATTGCACCCCTGTTTCCATTAAGTGCTTGTGCAACAAACACCCAGCACAAAATTGCTAAAATAACTATTACAATTGGTGTTACATAATCTAGTAAAGTTAATATTGAAGATGTAGAATTTGCTTTATATGAAATGTCACTACCTTCAATAACTTTTTCTTGAACAAGTTTCGTAAGCTCTGCTCGATCAGTCAGATTGACATACTTTTCTTCTTTTTGATCTTTTAACTTTACATTAGCAATATTAGTTTCACTAGATAATTCAATTGATTTTACATTATCTGCATTTATCTCAGCAACCAAATCGCTATAACTCATTTCTGTTTTATTAGCACCATTTGTGACTAATGCAATTGCAAAAAAGAACAAAATTAGCGTTACAATTAATGGTGCAATACCTCTAAATGTTTTTTTCATTATATCCTCCTCTAAAAATAATCATTACAAAATAGATGTTATCACAACAGCATAAAAATGTCCACAATTTTACCAAATGTTCAAAATATAATATTGTTGTGATTTTATGTTTTTTCAAAAGAATTGCATTTCAGTCGCTTCAAACAGTCCTCAGATTTTTTTCAAAAATCCTGCGGAACTCACTTGGTGAAATGAAATTCTTTTGCCAAACTTAACCTAGAATGGCAACACGTTAAATAGCTTTAAATTCTGCCTTTCCTTTGTCAATAGATATTTTTATGTGTTTATTTGGCATCAAATATTTTTTGCCAACATTGTTTTCACATAGTTTTAAAATATCTTCGATATGCACTTTTTCTATATCTTTTGCATTTCCAAGAACTTTTATTATAAATTTAATGATTAATCTCTTTTTTATTACTTTATCTAAAGTATTAAA
>CAZTCE010000024.1:0-10751 GCA_964612205.1 uncultured Eubacteriales bacterium
TAATTTCCTCCTATAAAACATATTCAACATCCACTACATTTATATGATATAAATGTAGTGGATGTTGAATATGTTTTATAGGAGGAAATTATATGCCAAAAGCAAAGTATAAAAGAATTCTACTTAAGCTTAGCGGTGAGGCTATTTCTGGCGAAAAGGGATTTGGTATCGATCCGCAAACTCTTGGAAAAATGTGTGATACCATTAAACAAGTAACGGAGATGGGTGTTGAAGTTGCCATTGTTGTAGGTGGTGGAAATTTCTGGCGTGGTAGACAAGCGCAAGACATTGAAAGGGTTACTGCTGATTACATGGGTATGCTTGCCACGGTTATGAATGGTCAAGCACTTCAAGATGCTTTAGAATATCGTGGAATAGATACAAGGCTTCAACTTGCATTTGAGATAAAACAAATCGGAGAACCATACATTAGAAGAAAAGCCATTAGACATTTGGAAATGGGAAGGGTCGTTATTTTTTCTGGTGGCACTGGCAATCCATTTTTCTCAACTGACACATGTGCAGCACTTAGGGCTTCTGAAATAAATGCTGAGGTTATATTAGCTGGAAAAACAATTGATGGTGTTTATAGTGATGACCCGAAAACTAATCCAAATGCTATCAAATTTGATGAAATAAAATATTCAGAAATCCTAGAAAAGAACTTAAAAGTTATTGATTCATCAGCAGCAACAATTTGCAAAGACAACAATATTCCAACTTTTGTTTTTGCTTTGTCTGATCCTGAGAATATAATAAGAGCTGTTGCAGGTGAAAATATCGGAACAATTATAAATTAATTAATATTTGGAGGAATTTTTATGTATAGTCATATTGAAGAAAAAATGAAGAAAACAATTAGTGTTTTAGAAGAACAATTAGCAGGAATTAGAGCTGGTAGAGCTAATCCTAAAATTTTAGATAAAATTATGGTTGATTATTATGGTGTCCCAACACCAATAAATCAAATGGCAAACATTATGGTGCCAGAAGCTAGAATTATTGCTATCCAACCTTGGGATGCCAGTGTTTTGAAAGAAATCGAAAAAGAGATTCAAAAATCAGATATAGGAATCAATCCTAATAACGATGGTAAAGTTATTAGACTTGTTTTCCCTGAATTAACTGAAGAAAGAAGAAAAGAGCTAGTTAAGGAAATTAAAAAAATGGCTGAAGATAGCAAAGTTGCAATAAGAAGCATCAGAAGAGATGGAATGGATGAATTTAAAACAAAGCAAAAAAATAATGAAATTACAGAAGATGATTTAAGAGATGCAGAAGACAAAATTCAAAAGATAACAGATAAGTTTGTTGAAGAAATTGAAAAGATTTGTGAAAGCAAAGAAAAAGAAGTTATGTCTGTTTAATTTGATATATAAAATTAATAAAGCGGGGGGCGTGAAAGGCTATTTTTAGCAAAAACGCCCTTTTTGTTTAAAATTCAAGGAGGAACTATGATTATACCAAAACATGTTGCAATAATTATGGATGGTAATAGAAGATGGGCTAAGAAAAGAGGTTTGCCAACTCAGCTTGGACATTCTGAAGGTGCAGACACTCTTGAAAAGATGGCGGATATTTGCGAAGATTTAGGAATAAAATACCTAACAGTTTATGCTTTTTCAACAGAAAATTGGAAACGTTCCGAAGAAGAAGTTGACCATCTTATGAAACTTTTAGCAAAGCATATCAAAGATTTTGATAAGAGAATTAAAAATCGAAACGTTAGATTTAGGTTAGTAGGCGAAATTTCACGTTTAAATAAAGATTTGCAAGATGGCATTAGAGAAATTGAAGAGCGAACTAAAAATAACACTGGCCTTACTGTAAATATTGCTATTAATTATGGTGGTAGAGCTGAAATTGCAATTGCAACTCAAAAGATTGCTGAAGATGTTAAAAATGATAAAATAAAAATAGAAGATATAAACGAAGAATTAATTTATAAATATTTGCAGACAAAAGAATCGCCTGACCCTGATTTGTTAATTAGAACTGGTGGAGAACAAAGACTTAGCGGATTTCTTTTGTGGCAGTCATCATATTCGGAACTTTATTTTACAGATGTTTTATGGCCTGATTTTGATAAGAAAGAATTAGAAAAAGCAATAGAAGAATTCAATAATAGGAAACGTAATTTTGGTGCGTAGATGGGGTGAACTAATAATGAAAAAAAGAATTATATCAGCACTTGTTGCTGTTGCAATTTTATTTGGAGTATATTTTCTAAAAAACGATGTGGTATTTAATGTGGCAGTTGTAGTGGTTGCAATATTAGCTCTTGGTGAGTTTTATCATGCAGTAAGACAAAAAGGGATAAAACCAGTTGAAACAGTAGGATACATAACTTGTTTATTACTTGGACCTTTAGGAATTTTGGGGACTCAAAAGCAACTTATACCGATACTTATTATGACTTTGCCTGTGATTTTTGTGATTTTAGCTTGCATTTATGTGTTTTCAAATCTGAAAAAGAATTTTGAAGATATAGCAATGACAATATTGGGAATAATTTATATACCACTTATGTTTGTTTTTTTGATTTTAACTTGGCAGTTAGATAGTGGACATTTGCTTATTTGGTTTACTCTTTGTGGAGCTTGGGTAACAGATGTTTTTGCATATTTGGTTGGAGTTTCAATTGGTAAGCATAAATTTTCAAAAATTAGTCCTAATAAGTCGATTGAAGGTTGCATTGGTGGAATAATTGGTTGTGCATTATTTTATGGAATTTATTCTTATTGGTTAAATATAAATTGTGTAGCAGACTTAGGTATGGAGTTTAACGTTACTCTTATGACGATTTTGGGAGCATTTATAAGTGTGATTTCGCAAGTTGGTGATTTTTTTGCATCAGCTATAAAAAGAAATTGTGGCATTAAAGATTTTGGCTCAATAATGCCAGGACATGGTGGAATGTTAGATAGATTTGATAGTGTGCTTATGATTTCGCCAATTGTTTATATGCTGTTTGAATTTATTCTTTAGAAAGGGTATGAAAGTATGTCTATAATTATTGGAGCAATAAAAATTATTGTTGTGCTTGGCACTTTAATTACAATTCACGAGTTGGGGCATTTCTTAGTTGCAAAAGCCTGCAAAGTAAAAGTGCATAAATTTGCAATTGGATTTGGACCTAAAATTTGGCGAAAACAAGGCAAAGAAACAGAATACACTTTAAGATTAATACCATTCGGAGGCTTTGTTCAATTAGAAGGCGAAGAAGAACGAAGTGAAGACGAAAGAGCATTTAATAAAAAGCCTATTTATCAAAGAATTTTGATTGTTATGGCAGGTGCAACTGTTAATATTATTTTTGCTCTAATGATTTATTTTTGTGTTTCATTTTCTAGCAATGTTTATTATAGTAATCAGCTACTTGGCTTAAATGAAAATACGCCTGAATATAAGTCTGGTTTAAGAAGTGGTGACATAGTTCTTGAAGTTAATGACAAAAATATTTTGGTTGGATATGACGTAAATTATATAATCGAAAATTCTAAGAAAGATGATTTTGAATTTTTGATTGAAAGAGATGATCAAAAACAAAAAATCAACGTAAATATACCAATAACTACTAAAGGCTTACTTGGCATAAAATATACCACTGAAAGTTTTGTGGCAGGTGTGGTTGAAGGTTCGCCAGCAAGTGATTGCGACATAGAGAGCGGAGATAAAATAGTAGCAATAAATAATATAAAAATAGATAATTATGAGCAAATTTCAGAAATTATTAGCAAGTTGCCAAATCAAGAAATTGATTTGCAGATTGAAAGAAATAATGCAATAAAAAATATTCAAGTTGTCACAACATCAACGACTGATAGATTTTATAATATTAATTTTGGTGCGATAAATCCAAAAGGTTTCAAAAAAATTGCTTATGCAATTAATGAAACAGGTGATTATTTCAATGCCACAATAATGGGAATCGTTACTTTGTTTAAAGGAAAAAATGAAAATGTTGAAGTGATGGGACCAGTTGGAATAGCTGAGCAAATATCTTCAACAGGTAGTTTTGCAGAATTCTTTTATTTAATGTCTGCAATAAGTTTGAGTTTGGGAATATTCAATTTATTGCCTATTCCTGCATTAGATGGCGGGAAAATTTTGTTTTTGGTTATTGAAAAAATTAGAAAAAAACCTTTTAACGAAGAAACAGAAATAAAAGCTACTATGCTTGGTTTTTCGATTATTATTTTATTAGCATTGATAGTAACAGTGACAGATGTTGTGAAATTATTTTAGACAAAAGAGGTAAATATGATTGCAGAAGTTATAGTTAGTTCTAGCTCGAGTGAGCTAAATAGAACTTTTGATTATAACGTGCCCGATAATTTGAATGTTGAAATTGGAATGCGTGTTTTAGTTCCTTTTGCCAGAAGAAAACAATATGAAATTGGGTATGTTATAGGTTTGAAAAGTTCTTCAGAATATAAATGTAAAGACATTGTTCGTGTCGTTGACAATGTCTTTGATGAAAAAAGATTAAAATTAGCAAATTTTATTAGTGATAGATATTTTTGCAATTTATCTGATTCAATAAAGCTTTTGGTTCCACCTGGGACAAGCTCAAATGTGGATAATGTAAAATCTAAAACTGAACGTTGGATTAGACTAAAAACTTTTGATATTGATTTTTCAAAAATAAAATCGGAAAAGCAAATTAGAGTTATTAATTTTTTACAAGACAATATTGAAGCTCCAGCAATTGAAGTTATGGAATTTGTAGATGTAACACGAGATGTTTTTATGAGCCTTGAAAAAAAAGGGATTATAGAGTTTTTCAATGTTGAAGTAATGCGTAATCCTTTTTTAAACAAAAATATAGAAAAATCTGAAAAATTAAAATTAACTAATGAACAAAGTCAAGTACTTGAGAATATTGATATAGAAAAGTTTGAAAAATATCTATTATATGGTGTTACCGGAAGTGGAAAAACAGAAGTTTATTTGCAGTTAATAGAAAAGGTTTTAAATTCTGGTAAGAATGCGTTAGTGCTTGTTCCAGAGATTTCGCTTACTCCTCAAATTACCGATAGATTTATTTCGAGATTTGGAAATGTTGTTGCAATTTTACATAGTAAATTGTCAATTGGCGAAAGATATGATGAGTGGAAAAAAATAAATGATGGAAGAGCCAGAATTGTTATTGGAGCACGTTCTGCAATTTTTGCACCATTAAAAAATATTGGCGTAATAATTATTGATGAAGAACACGATGCTTCATATAAATCTGAAATGAGTCCTAAATATGACACTAAAGAGGTGGCGGAATTTTTAGCGAAATTATTTAATGCACCGCTTGTTTTAGGAAGTGCAACACCAGATGTTAAAACTTATTATAATGCTCAAAATGGTAAAATTAAATTGCTTGAATTGAAAAAGAGGATAGCTGATTTTGGAATGCCAGATGTAAATGTTGTTGATATGCGAGATGAATTGGCAACAGGAAATAGAACAATTTTTAGCAGAAAATTATATGAAGAAATTAATAAAAATCTTGCAAATAGAGAGCAAATAATGTTATTTTTGAATAGGAGAGGATATTCTACATTCATAAATTGTCGTGATTGTGGTTATGTTGTAAAATGTGATAAATGCGACATTTCTATGACGTATCATCTTACAGAAGGAAGGCTTATATGCCACTATTGTGGAAGAACTATTGAACCGCCAACACTTTGCCCAGAGTGTGGTAGCAAAAACATTAAGTATTTTGGTTCTGGCACTCAAAAAGTGGAGCAAGAAATCAAAAAGTATTTTCCGAAAGCTTCTGTTTTAAGAATGGACGTTGATACAACTAGAACTAAAAATGCTCATGAAAAAATATTAAACGAATTTAAAGAGAAAAAAGTCGATATTTTGCTTGGAACTCAAATGATTACTAAGGGACATGATTTCGAAAATGTCACTTTGGTTGGTATTTTAGCAGCGGATAGTTCACTCAATATAAGCGATTATAGAGCCAGTGAAAGGACATTCCAATTGCTTACACAAACGTCTGGCAGGGCTGGTAGAGGCACGAAAAAAGGTAGAGCTATAATTCAAACTTATGTGCCAGATGAATTTAGTGTTATAACTGCCCAAAAGCAGAATTATCAAGATTTTTATAATACCGAAATAAATATTCGAGAAAAGTTGAATTATCCACCTTTTTGCGATATAATAGTATCGGTGTTTAGTGGTAAAGACGATTCTAGCACTAAATCAGATGCAGATTTATTTTATGATATTTTTTCAAAACATTTCAAAGTTTTTATGCCAATGCCGGCACCTATTTCAAGAATTAACGGGTGTTACAGGTGGCGAACTATCATAAAAGGTGTTGCAACTGAAGAAAATCGAAAGATAATCAAAAATTGCTTAGATGAATTTTACAAAAAGCACAATTCAGAGATAAAATTAAACTTTGATATTAATCCAAACAATATGTCATAAAGGAGGCAATTAAATGGCAATTAGACAAATTCGACAAGAGGGAGATCCATTACTAAGGAAAAAATCAAGAGAGGTAGAAAAAATAGATGAAAAAATAGTTCAACTTTTAGACGACATGTATGATACTCTTAAACAATCTGAAGATGGTATAGGGCTTGCAGCACCTCAAGTTGGAGTTTTGAAAAGAGCTATTGTAATTGATTTAAGCGATGAAGGCGGTGAAGGTCCATATAAACTTATCAATCCTAAAATTATAAAGTCAAAAGGTGAGCAAGTTTGTAGAGAGGGCTGCTTAAGTGTACCTGGAGTTTTAGGTGATGTTATTAGGCCTGCTGAAGTCGTTGTTGAAGCTTTAAACGAAAAAGGCGAAAAAGTAAGAATTAAAGGTAAAGAAATTATGGCAGTTGTTTTATGCCACGAAATAGATCATTTAGACGGTGTTCTATTTGTTGATAAGGCAACAGAATTTTTTGATGCTGAAGACTAATGATGAAATTTTAAACTATGCTATAATATAGCATATACAAGGAGATGTAAAATGAATATAGTATTTATGGGAACTCCTGATTTTGCTGTTGAGTCACTTTCAAAAATATATGAATCTGGTCATAATGTTTTGGCGGTTGTTTCACAACCTGACAAGACTTCTGGCAGAGGTATGAAACTTACAATGCCCGCTGTTAAAGAATATGCAATTTCAAAAAATATTAAAGTGTTTCAACCTGAAAAAATTAGGGGAAATGAAGAATTTATTTGTGAACTAAAAAAACTAAATCCTGATGTAATTGTTGTTGTGGCTTATGGTAAATTATTGCCGAAAGAAATTTTAAATATGCCAAAATATGGTTGCATAAATGTACACGGTTCTTTATTACCAGCTTATCGTGGCTCTGCTCCAATACAGTGGGCCATAATAAATGGCGAAACAAGAACTGGCGTTACAACGATGTATATGAATGAAGGCATGGACACAGGCGACATGATTTTAAAAAGAGAAATAGAAATCGATGTTAACGACACTTATGGAACTTTATATGATAAATTAAAAAAACTTGGTGGAAAAGCAATTGTGGAAACTTTAGAAAAAATTGCTGATGGAATTATTCCAAGAGAAAAGCAATCTGATAATTGCTCTTATGCACCAATGATTGAAAAATCTATTGGAAACATTGACTGGAGCAAATCTTCAAACAGTATTAGAAATTTAATTAGAGGTTTGAATCCAATGCCAGGTGCATACACTCGCCTAGATGATAGTGTTATGAAAATCTGGAGGGCAACATCGCTTAGTTGGCAGGCTTTTAATGAAAAACACGATGTGTGTTATTCATTGATTCCTGGCACAGTGCTTGTTTCTAATTCGAAAGATGGGCTTTATGTTTCGGCAGGTGAAGGTGTTTTAAAAATCGAAGAGTTACAAATGACTAACTCTAAAAGAATGTTAGCTGTTGACTATTTAAGAGGTCACGAAATAAAAGAAGGCAGTATTTTTATGCAGTAAAATTTATTTTTGATTTTATTGCGAATGTAAAACATTTTAAATGAAAGGGGTTTTAAAGTATGGACGAAAAAGAAGTTGTTGGAGAAATTGTAGAAGTAAAAGAAACAGAAGTAAATGGCATAAGAATTTCAGAAGAAGTAGTTGCACAAATTGCCGGAAAAGCTGCTTCAGAAGTTGCTGGTGTTGCTGGAATGAGTGGTGGCATTGTTGGTGGACTTTCTGAAATGCTTGGCAAAAAAAGTTTTTCTAAAGGTGTAAAAGTTCAAGTTGGAGAAAAAGAAACAACAATAGATTTATACATCATTGTTGAATATGGTGCTAGAATACCTGATATTGCTTGGGAAATTCAAAACAAAGTTAAAACTGTGGTTGAAAATATGACTGGTTTAAAAGTTGTTGATATTAATATTCATGTTCAAGGTTTGAATTTACCAAAAGATGATCAAAAAGAAAAACAACAAGCGGTTATTGAAACAAAAACAGAAGAATAAATTTTAAGAAGGGATTGATAAATATGAAGCTTCTAGATAAATTAATTAATTTTATATTTTCATTAGCAATGATTATAGTTTCGGTTGTTATTTTGCTTGTGATGTTTAATCTTACAACTACCGAATTTGTGAATGGTGTTTTAAATAATTATTTATGGAATAATGATTATAGAATGACTGTTATAATTTCTTCAATAGTTGTTTTATTAGCTGGTTTAAAAACAACAATCTTTTTATCAGATTTCAAGAAGAAAAGAAAAATGCCAATCACAGTTAGCACTGATAACGGCAATGTTCAAATTGCACATGAAACAATTGAAAGCACGGCTAAAGCAGTTGCTAAAAATTATGAAGAAGTTAAAGACGTAAATGCAAAAATGGTTGGAAAAAATAAAGGTGTTGAGATTTATATGACAATATTAGTTTCACAAGACACTAATATTAGAGCACTTACAAGAAGCATACAAGATGAAGTAAAAAATAAAATACATGAAACAACTGGTGTACTTGTTCTTAACACAGATATTAAAGTAAAAAACATTGTTGAAAAAAATAAAAAAGTATCTATGGCAGAAGCTTCAAATTCAAAAGAAAAAGTCGAAGAAAATGTTGAGATTAAAGAAGATGTTGTTGAACAAGAAGTGGAAACGGTTGATACACCAAACGAAAATTAAGGGGGTATTATTGTGAATGATAATAAGGTAGCAGCTTTTTTTGAAAAGTTCCTTGGAGTTATAATAGGAGTTATAATTGGTATTTTGGTTTTAGCTTTTTCAGTATTAAGACAATTATTTGATTTTATTTTAGTAATTGGAATTTGTGGTTGGGCTGGAAACTATGTTCACAAGAATAAAGAAAAGGTTAAAGCAAATTTAAAAAGTTGGATCGACAAGATGTAATCAAAAAGCATAAGTTAGGAGAAAAAAATTATGAGTAGAAAAGTAGCAAGAGAAATGGCTTTTAAAGCTATTTTTGCAATTAATTTTCAAAGCGAAGAAGTTAATCCAGAGGAGATAATTTCTGCTGAAATACACGATTCTGAAACAAAATTAGATATATCAAAAGAAGATATGTCTTACATAAAAGAAGTTTGTCATGGAGTTTTTGAAAAAGTAAGTGAGCTAGATAATGAAATTGAAAATTCTTTAAAAGGTTGGAAAATGGAAAGAATCTCAAAAACTGATTTAGCTATTTTAAGGCTTGCGATTTATGAAATTTTATATCGTACAGACATTCCTGCTAAAGTTTCTATTAACGAAGCAATAGAACTAGCAAAAGCATTTAGTGAGCCTAGTTCAGCTTCGTTTGTAAATGGGGTTTTAGGAAGAATAATGAATAAATCGGAGGAAACTAATGAATAGACCAGAGCCACTTAAAGTCTCAGAGTTAAATAATTATATAAAAGGTGTTATAGATAGAGATGAACGATTAAATAACGTTTATATAAAAGGTGAGCTTTCTAATTTTAAAAGGCATTACACCGGTCATCTTTATTTTACATTAAAAGATGAAACTTCATTAATAAAATGTATAATGTTTAAATCATATACTAGTTATTTGAATTTTGAACCTAAGGATGGTATGAGTGTTGTAATTCTTGGAACTGTTTCTGTTTTTGAAAGAGATGGTGTTTATCAAATTTATGCTAAAGGCATGGAACCTGACGGAATGGGTGCGTTATATACAGCTTATGAACAACTAAAAGAAAAGCTGTCTTTAGAAGGTTTGTTTGATGAAAAATATAAAAAGCCTATTCCTGCTTTGCCTAGAGCAATTGGTGTGGTTACTTCAAAAACAGGTGCAGTTATTAGAGATATTATAAATGTTACAACTAGAAGATTTCCAAATGTAAATATTAAATTATATCCTTCTGCTGTGCAAGGTGAAGGAGCTGCAGAAAATATAGTTAGAGGCATTGAATTTTTTAATAGAGAAAAAAATGTTGACACAATAATCATTGGTAGAGGCGGTGGTTCTTTAGAGGATTTATGGCCTTTTAACGAAGAAATTACAGCCAGAGCAATTTTTAATTCGGAAATACCAATTATTTCTGCTGTTGGACATGAAACAGATTTCACTATTGCAGATTTTGTTGCAGACCTTAGAGCTCCAACACCTTCTGCTGCTGGCGAATTAGCTGTTCCAGATATCGCAGAGGTTAAGTGGAAAATTCAAAACATTAATGGAAGACTTTCAAATGCATTAAAGAAAAAATCAGATAATTTAAAAATCAGATTAGACTCTTTGAAAAATGCAAAAGTTTTGAAAGAACCTTATGAAATTGTGCATAGAAAAATGTTAGATACAGATAAATATAT
>CAZTCE010000025.1:0-10744 GCA_964612205.1 uncultured Eubacteriales bacterium
AAATAGTATATATTATTTTTAGCATATTATCAAGTAAGACAAATTCAAAAATATATTGTAACTTGTTATAGTAGGTAAATTTTACCTACTATTTTTCTTGACTTATGTAATCATTCGTGATATCATAATCGCAGGAGTGAGCTATATGAATAAAGTTGTTATTTTTAAAATAATATGTTGGTGTAGAAGCTAACACCAGGTGCAAGGCACTGGTGTATTTTTCGTATGCTTGTGTCTACACTGATTTAGATAGATAAATTAGAGAAGGCACAAAAGAGTGTCTTCTTTTTTGTTAATATTTATAATATAATTTAAATAATATTAAATGGAGGTAATTTTATGGGGTTAAAAATTTATAATACTTTAACTAGAAACAAAGATGAATTTAAACCAATTAATGATGGAAATGTTGGTATGTATGTATGTGGTCCAACAGTTTATGGTCCAACACACGTAGGACATGCGAGAAGTTACATAGTTTTTGATTTGCTTTATAGATATTTTTTGTATAATGGATATAAAGTTAAGTATGTTCAAAATATAACTGATGTTGGACATTTAGTTGGTGATGGTGATGAAGGTGATGATAAAATTCAAAAGAAAGCAATAGCTGAAAAGCTAGATCCAGTCGCAGTTGCATATAAATATGAAAATATGTATTTTGATTGTATGGCTAAATTAAATGTATTAAAGCCAACAATTAGTTGTCGTGCAACAGGTCATATAATTGAAATTATTGATGCTGTTAAGACTTTAATTGAAAAAGGTTATGCCTATGTGACCGATGCTGGAAATGTTTATTATGATGTTAGAAAATTTAATGGCTATGGCAAACTATCTGGTAGAACGTTAGATGACACAGTTTCTGGTGAAAGAATTGAAGTTGCAGATGATAAAAGAAATCCGGAGGATTTTGCATTATGGAAAAAAGCAGATCCTACTCATCTTATGAAATGGCCATCTCCGTGGGGCGATGGATATCCTGGCTGGCATATTGAGTGCAGTGTAATGTCTAGAAAATATTTAGGAGATACATTTGATATTCATGGAGGCGGAATGGACAACGTTTTTCCACATCACGAATGTGAGATTGCTCAGTCTGAAGCTTTGACAGGAAAACCTTTTGTAAATTATTTTGTGCATAATAATTTAATAACTAGAAATGGTCAAAAAATGGGAAAATCACTTGGAAACACTGTTGATTTAGAAGAGCTTTTTGAAAAATATGGTCCAAATTTTGTAAGACTTTACATAGTAAAAAATCATTATAGAAGTGTGCTTGATTTTTCAGATGATCAACTTGAAGAAACAAGAAAAACTTATGAAAAATTCGTTAATCTTGTAGAGATAACTGATGAGTTTAAAGATTTAAATATATCAGATTCGAAATATGAAGATATTGATGAAATCAAGAGAAGATTTTTAGAAGCTATGGATGATGATTTGAATACAGCTGTTGCAATAGCGGTTCTTCTTGAATTAGTAAAGGAAGCGAATAAGGCTAAAGATTCAGATAACAATAAATTGTCTTACATTAGAAAAGTTTTTGATGACTTGGCTGGTAATATGTTAGGCTTAAAATTTGAAACAAAAGAAGTTTCTTCAAATGATAATTTAGACAAACTAGTTAAGAGCGTAATAGAAGTAAGAAATGTTTTTAAAGCTAATAAGCAATATGAATATTCAGATCTGATCAGAGATAAACTTAAAGAAAATGGAATAAGCATTATTGATACAAAAGATGGTGCAAAAATAGAATTTTAACTAAAATAAGGGGCAAGTATGTATAGATTAAAAGATATAAAAGTGAGGGAAAATATTTCAGACGAAGAAGTTTATTTGCGTGCAATTAAATTAAACAATATTCCAGCTTCGAAAGTTAAGCGATGGCGTATTTTCAAAAAGTCAATTGATGCAAGAAATAAAAGCGATGTGCATTTTGTTTACACGATTGATATAGATACTGACGATGCAAAGATAGTTAGTAGACTAACTATGGTAAAAGAAATTGATTTTCCACAGATTACGATTAAAAGAAAAAGTGAATATAGACCTGTTATAATTGGTGCAGGTCCTGCGGGGCTTTTTGCTGGTTTAATACTTGCTCAAAATGGGATAAAACCAATAATTTTGGAGCAAGGAAAAAGTGTTGATGAAAGGCAAAAAGATATAGAAACTTTCAAAATGACTGGAAAGTTGAATACGCTTTCGAATGTTCAATTTGGAGAAGGCGGTGCAGGAACTTTTTCGGATGGCAAATTAAACACAGGAATTACAAGTCCATTTTGTAGAAAAGTCTTGGAAGAGTTTGTAAATTTTGGCGCACCTGAGCAGATTTTATATATGAATAAACCGCATCTCGGAACAGACAATTTAGTAAATATAATTAGAAATATGCGTAATGAAATAGTTCGTCTTGGTGGAGAATTTCATTTTGAAGAAAAAGCTACAGATTTTGAATTTGAAAATAATAAATTAAAAGCTGTAATTTGCAGTAAAAGAATTGAAACTGATACAGTGATTTTAGCGATAGGACATAGTTCTCGAGATACTTTTGAAAAGCTTTATTCGTTAGGATTTGATATGCAGGCAAAAAGTTTTTCCGTTGGTGCAAGAGTGGAGCATAAGCAAGCTCTCATAAATACAAGTCAATATGGCACTAAAACGAAATTGGTTTTACCGCCAGCTGAATATAAGCTTGTTTATCATGGAAATGAAAGAAGTCTTTATACATTTTGCATGTGTCCGGGTGGAGTAGTGGTTGCATCATCGAGTGAAGAAGAAACAATTGTGACTAATGGAATGAGCTATTTTGCAAGAAACGGTGAAAATGCTAATAGTGCTTTATTGGTTGGTGTAAATCCAGAAGATTTTGAAGGCGACTCGCCACTTAGAGGAATGTATTTCCAAAGAGATTTGGAGAAAAAAGCTTTTGAAATTTGTGGAGGCGGTTATGTGGCGCCTGCACAAAATGTGGTGGATTTTTTAAACGATAAAATTACTGATAAATTTGATGATGTAAAACCAACGTATTTGCCCGGTGTGAAATCAGTAGATCTAAATTTGGTACTTCCTAAATTTGTTACTGACACAATGAAAGATGGAATTAGATATTTTGAAACTAAAATAAAAGGATTCAGTACGAGTGGTGTTTTAACTGGTGTTGAAACAAGAAGCTCTTCTCCTGTAAGAATTTTGCGAGATGAAACTTTGCAATCAAATATGCGTGGAGTATATCCGTGTGGAGAAGGAGCTGGATATGCAGGCGGAATAATGAGTGCAGCTGTTGATGGAATAAAATGTGCTATAAAAATATTAGAAAGTTAGAAAGGATTGAAATATATGGAAAAGAAAAAAATGCTTACAGGTTTGCAACCGACAGGTGCAATAACTCTTGGAAATTATATAGGAGCGATTAAGCAAATGGTTGATTACCAAGAAATGTATGATTCAACGATATTTATTGCAGATATGCATGCAATAACAGTTCCGATTGATTCGGAGGTGCTTGCGCATAACATTAAAGAGCTAATTGCTCTATATATTGCGTGTGGAATTGATCCGGAAAAGAATATGATCTTCTTGCAGTCAGATAATGAGTATCACGCAAACATTTCTTGGATGTTAGAATGTAACACATATTTTGGAGAGCTTAGCAGAATGACTCAGTTCAAAGACAAGAGTAAAAAGAATGTTAACTTCACAGCTGGACTATTCACATATCCAGTTTTGATGGCTTCAGATATTTTGGCTTATGATGTCGACTATGTTCCTGTTGGAATTGACCAAAAGCAACATGTTGAAATAGCAAGGGATATTGCAATTAGATTTAATAAAAAATATGGTGAAACCTTTAAAGTGCCAGAACCTTTGATAAGAGCAGAAGGCACTAAAATCATGGATTTACAAGATCCAACGAAGAAAATGAGTAAATCTTCTGAAAATCAAAAGGGTGTTATAAGACTTTTAGATGATGAAAAAGCAATTAGGAAAAAGATAATGTCTGCAACAACAGATTCTGTTGGAAAGATTAATTTTGATGTAGAAAATCAACCAGGAATTAGTAATTTGCTTAACATATACGTAAGTTTAAGCGGAGAAAAAATGGAAGATGTTTTGAAAAAATTTGCGGAAAGCAATTATGGAACATTTAAAACTGCAGTTGCCGATTTAGTTGTTGCAGAAGTTGTTAAAATTCAAGAAAGATATAATGAACTTATTACAACAAAAGAATTAGACGAAATACTTGATAAAGGCAAGGAGGATTCTAGAAAAATTGCTAAAGCAAAATATGAATTAATGAAAAATAAAATTGGATTGAAAAGATAAAAATAACAATGTTTTTTGCAAAATATTGTCAAAATATTGTGTGGGTATTGACATAATTCCAAATACATATTATACTGTACTAGTACGGGTAGTACAGTATAATTTTTAAGGAGTTTTATATGAAAACGTTAGAAATTTTGTCAAAAATTCAATATGTTTTATCATTCCTGTTGATGTTTTATGGTATATATCAAGTTGTATTTTGGGCATTTGCCTATAGCAAACCAATTAAAAAGAAAAAAATCATTCATAAAAGACATAAATTTATGGCAGTTGTGTCTGCAAGAAATGAAGAATTGGTAATAGCCAATTTGATTGAAAGCTTGAAAAATCAGGTATATCCAGAAAATAAATTAGATATTTATGTAATCGCTGATAATTGCACTGATAATACTGCACAGGTGGCAAGAGATGCTGGCGCTATTGTTTATGAAAGATTTAATCAATATAAGCGAAGCAAGGGCTATGCTTTAGAATGGTTTTTTGATATAGTTCTAAAGGAATTCCCTAATAAATATGATGCATTTTGTATTTTTGATGCAGATAACATTGTTGCACCGAATTTTATAAGCAAAATGAATGAAAAACTTTGTGAAGGCGAAACGATAGTTCAAGGTTATAGAGATATCAAAAATCCAACAGATAACTGGATTTCTGGTAATTATGCAATTTATTATTGGTCAATGGATAGATGTTATCATTATCCTAGATATAATTTGGGTTTAACACCAATGATTAATGGAACAGGTTTTATGATTGCTATGTCTGTTTTGAAAGAAGATGGTGGATGGCATACTGAAACTTTAACAGAAGACACAGAAATGTCTTTCAAAATGGTTGCTAAAGGCAGAAAAATTGCATGGGCAAATGAAGCTGTTATATATGATGAACAGCCAACAGATTTTGTTCAGGCATGGAATCAAAGACTTAGGTGGGGTGCAGGCACAGTGCAATGTGTAAAAATTTGCATGCCTAAACTTTTGACATCGAAGTATTTTTCACCGGCACTTATTGATGCAACAATTAATTTGCTTGGAATGCCAGTTTTACTGTTATCAATACTTTCAACGATTTTAGAATTTATAAAAGCACTGTTATTACCAAATGTTAATTTTATGCATTTTTTACAAGACAAATTTGTTTTTACATTAATAGTTGCAGTTCTTACTATGTTACAGGCAGCATGGGTTGTACATATTGAGAAAAAAAGTGTTAAGAAAATGTGGAAAGGAATCGTAACTTATCCAATATTTTTAGTAGTTTGCTTCTTTGTAAATTTTGCAGCGTTTTTCAATACAAAAATTGCGTGGAAGCCAATTAAACACGTTAGCACTGTAAAAATAAATGAAGTGCAAAAAGATTAAGGCAATATGTTAAATAATTATAATATAGAATGCAACCTATCTATTTTGAAGTTTTGCTGATTCGCTTGGCGTATCTAACGGAAAAATATTTAGGTTGTATTTTTATTAATAAACAAAAAGTATATCATTTTTTTGACATTTTGTTCTTTTTATATTATACTGGTAATGGATTTATGTAAGAAATCTAAAATATTAGAAACGGGAGGAATTTATATGTCAGGACATTCAAAATGGAATAACATTAAAAACAAAAAAGAAAAATCTGATGCTCAAAGAGGAAAAGTATTTACTAAATTAGGTAGAGAAATCCTTGTGGCTGTTAAAGAAGGTGGCCCTGACCCCTCAACAAATTCAAAATTAAAAGATGTAATTGCTAAATGTAAGGCAAACAATATGCCTAATGATAACATAGAAAGAAGTATTAAAAAGGCTGCCGGCGATGGAAATCTTGCAAATTATGAAGATGTAGTTTATGAAGGTTATGGCCCAAATGGTGTTGCAATCATAATAGAAGCAATGACAGATAACAGAAATAGAACTGCTAGTGATGTTAGACATATTCTAGATAAATTTGGCGGAAATTTAGGCGCAACAGGTTCGGTTAGCTGGATGTTTGATAGAAAGGGTGTAATCGTTATTGAAAGAGCTTCTTCAAAATTAGATGAAGAAGAATTAATGATGGAAGCTTTAGAGGCTGGTGCAGATAATTTTGAAGCTGATGACGAATTTTATGAAATTACTACAAAGCCTGAAGATTTTTCAGCTGTTAGAGAATATCTTGAAAATAAAGGTATTTCATACATTGAAGCTGAATTGAAAATGGTTCCACAAAATTATATGAGTTTAGAAGAAGAACCAGCCAGAAAAATGGGATTAATAATTGAAAAAATGGAAGATTTAGATGATGTTCAAGAGGTTTGGCATAATTGGGATGAAGAATAAACTTAGGAGGAAATGAATGCTAATTTTTGAGTTTTCAAATTTGCTTGTGTTGTTTTTTTGGATTTGCTTGGTAATAACATTGAATTTTTGGGGAGTGTTAAAGAAAAAGAGTTTTTTAAACTTTATTTCTTTAATAATCTCTGTTGTGCTCTTAATTGTGCATGTTGTTTTCAGGGATGGTTGTTTTATCTCAAATGCTAGAAACTTGATATTTGATTTCGTTTTTTTAATAGTTTCAATTTCGACATATCTTTATGCTAATGATATTGAAACTAGAAGAAAAGTGATTTCCGAAGTGTTCGAAAATAAATATAAAAAGAAGGAAGATAAAAAATGAGAGCTTTAGTGCAACGTGTACTTGAATCAAATTTAAAAATTGATGGAAATGAATTTTCTAAGATAGGTCATGGCCTTATTATATTTTTTGGCGTGACTCATGATGATACTTCACTAGACGTTAAGGTGTTAGCTGAAAAAATTAGCAAGTTAAGAATATTTGAAGATGAAAATGGTAAAATGAATTTGTCCGTTAAAGATGTTGGTGGAAGTTTCCACATAATTTCGCAATTCACTTTATATGCTGATTGTCATCATGGAAATAGGCCAAGCTTTACAAATGCTGCCACACCAGACAAGGCAAATGAATTATATATGCAATTTATTGAGGAATGTAAAAATTTAGGTATACATGTTGAAACTGGAGTTTTTGGAGCAGATATGAAAATTAATTATACAAATGATGGACCAATAACAATAATGCTAGAGTGTGTGAATGGTAAGATTTTGTAGTTAAGGGGGAAAATATGAAGAAAAAATTTGGCGATAGGTATGATGGGCGAAGAGTTAGAAATTGTGATCCGTTCAATATTATAATTCCATTTATAATGAGGGAAAGAAATGACTCACAAGTTTTATTTGATGCAGAAATCGATGTTAGTAGTGTTGATGAAATTATTCGTGAAAAGAGAAAAAGTGGAGAAAATATTAGTTTTTTAGACTATTTTATTACAGCATTAGTTAGAACAATGTCACAATATCCTAGACTTAACAGATTTATCGCTGGAAGAAGGCTATATGCGAGGGATGAAATTAGAATTTCTCTTGTGGTAAAAAAAGAAATGAACATAAACACAGAAGAAACTTCTATCAAATTTAGGTTTGACCCAAATGACACAATCACAGATGTAAGCAAAAAGCTAAGAGAAACAATTAATCCTAACAAAGGCGGAAGCGGGGAGAAAAACAGCACAGATAAATTAGTTGCTACTCTTAATCATTTGCCTAGATGTTTGTTTTCATTTTTCTTGTGGTTTCTTAGAACAACTGATTATTATGGAATAATGCCGAAAACTATTCATGAGTTGAGCCCTTTCCACACCAGTGTGTTTGTAACTAACTTTGGTTCATTAGGCACTGAACCGATTTATCATCATATTTATAATTTTGGAACAACATCTATTTTCATTGCATTTGGAAATAGAAGAACACAAAGAATGATAAACAAAGATGGAAAAATTGTTGAACGCAAAGTTATGAAATTAAGATTTGTTGCAGATGAGAGAATTGCAGATGGTTTTTATCTCGCATCTTCTTTAAAATATTTTACTTCTTTATTCGCACATCCAGAGTTGCTTGAAGAAAAGCCTGAAAAAGTTTTAGAAGATGATCAACTTTAATTTATAAAATAAAAAGTGCATTTCAAATTTAAAATTTGAGATGCACTTTTTTATTAAACACCATCTAAATTAAAATTAGGAACATATTCTTCTTCATGCTCAGCTAATTCTTGAATGTATCCGTTTTCAAAATCATTTAACATACTTGTGACAAAGTTGTATTCTCGTTTTGAGATTTTTTTATTGATTTCTGGATATTTATCTGCATGATATGTTGGAAAATATTGTGCCATAATGCTGACATATGTTTCGCATGGCAAATTATTTTTAATCCAATTTAAAATTCTTTTAGTTTGAAGAATTTGTCCTGGCAAAATTAAATGACGAATTATTATTCCACTTAGCATAGTTCCATCTTGCTTGAACTTTGGCATCCCGACTTGAGATATCATTTCTGAAATATTTTTACTTGCTACTTCAAAGTAATTTTTTGCTTTTGAATATTTGATAGCAACGTCATCGTCATAGTATTTTAGGTCTGGCAAATATATATCTACATAGCCGTTTAACATTTTTATTGTTTCAATGTTTTCGTAAGAATTTGTGTTGTAAACAATTGGAATATTAAGTCCATTTTGCTTGGCAATTTTAAGTGCGGAAATGATTTCCGGAACGTAAGGTGTTGGCGAAACTAAATTTATATTGTGAACATTTTTATTTTGCAATTCTAGAAATATTTCTGCAAGTCTGTCTATTGATATTTCTTTTCCAAAGCTTTCATGAGAAATGTTATGATTTTGGCAAAAAACACATTTTAGATTGCAACCCGAAAAAAACACTGTCCCAGAACCGTTTTTGCCACTAATGCAAGGCTCTTCCCAGTAGTGAATATTGGCTAGTGCGATTTTGGGAAAAGCAGGACATTTGCAAATTCCTAATGTATTATTTCTATCTATTTTGCAATTGTATGCACACAAAGAACATAAATTTGACATATACTTCATCCTTTCAAAACGTTAGTATAGCATACTTTCAAATATTTGACAAATTGGTATTTTTGTATTCCATTTTTGGAAATAATGTTATAGAATAAAAGCACAGGAAAGGATGGTTTTATGGAATTTAATGAGTTTGAAAATGTTTTGAAGAAGTACAATCAAGAACATGTATTACTAGCTTATGAAAGATTAGACGAAGATAAAAGAAGAGAGTTGGTTTCACAAGTCGAACGAATCGATTTTGAACAAATGAAAAAACTGTATGAGACAAGTCAAAATCCACCAAAGTTTGAAAATGCTCAAATTGAACCAATCAAATATTTCGACACTTTAAAATTAAGTAATGAAGAAAAAGAAAAATATATTAGTTTGGGAGAAAAAATTATCAAATCTAGAAAACTTGCAGCAGTTACAATGGCTGGAGGGCAAGGAACAAGGCTTGGGCACAATGGTCCAAAAGGAACTTTTGATTTGGGTCTTGATTCTCATAAAAGTTTATTTGAAATTTTAACGGACGGTTTTAAAGAAACTAAAGAAAAGTATAATGTTGAAATCCCTTGGTATATAATGACTAGCAAAGAAAATAATGATGATACAGTTGATTTCTTTGAAAAACATAATTACTTTGAGTATTCAAAAGATGCTGTTAGAATGTTTTTTAAACAAAGTGAGCTTCCGATGCTTGATGAAAATGGGAAAGTAGTTATTAATGAAAGTGGCTTAATCAAGGAAGCAGCTGATGGTCACGGCGGAATTTTTGAGGCAATGTTTAAAAATGGTGTTTTGAATGATATGAAACAAAGGGGAGTTGAATGGGTATTTGTTGGAAGTGTTGATAATCCACTAGTTAGAATGACAGATCCTTTGTTTATTGGATTTGCTGCGGCAAATAATTATATGGCTGCTTCCAAAACGATAGTTAAAGCTTATCCAGAAGAAAAAGTTGGAGTTTTTTGCAAGAAAAATGGAATGCCTTATGTAATTGAATATACTGAAATTTCAGATGAAATGGCACAAGAGCGTGATGAAAATGGTGAGCTTGTTTATGGCGAATCACATGTGCTACTAAATTTATTTAACATGAATATTTTAGACAAAATAAAAGAGGCAAAATTGCCATACCACACTGCACATAAAAAAGCTACTTACATGGACGAAAATGGAAATATTATTGAACCTGAAAAACCAAATGCATACAAGTTTGAAGCTTTTATTTTTGATGCTTTTGCAATGATTCCAGAAGTTGGACTTCTTCGTGGCATTAGAGAAGATGAATTCGCACCGGTAAAAAATGCAACTGGCAATGATTCGCCAGAAACTGCCAGAAAATTATATATCGATTATCACAAGAGAAAAGGAGATATGAAATTATGATAATGTATGTCGTAACAATTTTAGTTTTTATTGCTATAATTGCAAATTATGTATTAGGAAAAGTTTTGTATAAAGAACCTAATAATGAAAAATATTTTTCAAATGTTAATCATTATAATAC
>CAZTCE010000026.1:0-9325 GCA_964612205.1 uncultured Eubacteriales bacterium
AGCGTAAGTGGTGGCAAAGACAGTTTATATATGCTCAATTTGATATCGCATAACCTTGACCGCTATCCGCTTGACGGAGTTGTTCACTTTGAGTTAGAAATTGACTATCCGTTTATCAAAGATGTTATTGACTATATGGAAAGCGAATGTAAGCGGTTCGGGATTAGGTTTGTGAGAATAAAGCCGACAAAAACTTGGTCAGAATGGTACTACAACAAAAATTCCAAAACAGGCGGTATCTATGGATTTCCGACGAGAAAAACAAGGTGGTGCAACGACAAATATAAACTGTCGGCAAAAAAACAGTTGCAAGATTATATGAAATCGCTTGGATATTACACGGTATTTTACATTGGCTACTGTGCTGATGAAGAAGATCGTTTTCTAAAACGAATGACACCGACAATGCGTGAGATTTACCCACTTGCAGAAAACGATATAAATGAGAACGAAATTTGGGAATGGGCGAAAGACCAACCGCTTTATAACAACTATTACAAGACAAATAAGCGTTGTGGTTGTATGTATTGCCCTATGGCAAGTTATATCAATTTTGCGTATTTATACAAATATTATCCCGAAAACTTTGCGTATATGATTGAAAAAATGCGTGAAACGGAAAAGATACGAGAAGCCGAACTCGGCAGACCGTTCTCGGTGATTTCAAGCAATCCAAAATACAATGCGGACTACCTCGACAATATCATAAGGACAAAGTGGCTAAAAATATTAAACGAACGAGAAAAGGAGTACGAACAATGACAAATTTTATTCTTGGCTTCCTCATCGGAGCAATAACTGAATTTGTAGTCTTGCTTGTTATAGCAACGCAATCGGAGCAATAACTGAATTTGTAGTCTTGCTTGTTATAGCAACGCAAGTGTAGAAAAGACGAGATAAGGAGATTTTAGCAAAATGGTTTTAAATGTTGTAATAGCGGTTATAGGTGTGGTGCTGTCAGGCATCAGCATAGTTCTTATATACTATAAAAGTAAACATGACGACTTTCCCATTCCCGCTATCGTCCCGGCGATAAGTATAATTCTCTCAGTGGTACTGGCTGTGTTCTCGGTTTCGGTTGCGATTGTGCCGACGGGGTATACGGGCGTTAGAACGACGCTCGGGCAAATAAGCGATCAGCCTGTGCATAGCGGTTTTAACTGGAAGATTCCGTTTGTGCAGAGCATAAAGTATGTAAACAACAAACAGCAGGACAGTCAGTTCGGAGATGAAAAGATATGGTCGGAAACCGAGGATAGGACGGCGATATTTTATGAGGGTGTGACAGTAACCTATCAAATTAACCCAAACAAATCCGCATGGATTTATGCAAATGTGTCGGATTATAAGAATTCCCTTGTTTCAGATAACATAGTAGCTTCAGCTATTAAATCCAGTAGCAAGTCACTTTCTGATATAGATGCAACCAACCGCTCAATAGTCGAGCCGCTAATCGCCAAAAATCTACAGAATTCAATAAATGAAAAGTATGGTGACGGCACTGTTACGATACTTAAAGTAACGGTAAATAATATAGATTTTGACGAGGCGTATCAGGCGGCGATAGCAGCAAAGCAGCAGTCCAAGCTCGAAGCTGAACAGCAGGAGATAGAAAACAAGAAAGCGATTGACAAGGCAGAAGCAGACGCAGCGGTGGCTAAGAAAAATGCGGAAGCCGAGGCTGAAGCGAAACTTATAAAATCAAAAGCAGAGGCAGAGGCTAATGATGTTCTTAATAAATCGCTAACGGACAAGGTGCTAAAGGAAAAGTATATAGAAAAGTGGGACGGTAAGCTTCCGAGCATTGTAAGTGACGACTCGGCAATTGTAGTACAACCATAAGAAATTTATGCAGAGGAGGAAGAGAAAATGGTAGAGGCGATTCTTTATAACATTCTTAATTTGGCTGGTCTCTATGGCACGGCATTACTTGTGCTTGTAAGAAAATTCATTGAGAGCCTGTAAAGCAAAAGGGCGAAGCAAAGTGAAGATTATAAAATAGGAGGCTATAAATGAAAATGGATAAAGTCGCAGGGTCGGGTAACGATGAATTTTATACCCCCCCCCTATGCCGTAGAACCGATTTTAAAATACATACCCACAGGGGCGACGGTGTGGTGTCCATTTGATACAGAGCAGAGCTTATTTGTAAAGAAACTCACGGAGAAGGGTTGCGATGTGATTGCTACGCACATAAATAATGGACAAGACTTCTTTGATATAGAGGTGACGGATTGCGATTATATAGTCAGCAACCCACCGTATTCTTGTAAGGGGCAGGTAATAGATAGGCTGTTTAAGATAGACAAGCCGTTTGCAATGCTTGTTGGTGTGGTTGGGTTGTTTGAGAGTCAAAAGCGTTTTGATATGTTTAAGAATAATGAGTTTGAGATAATGTACTTCAACAAAAGAGTTGCGTATCTAAAGTCTTACAGTGACACCAAGCCCGCACTTCACCCGCCTTTTTCGAGTGTGTATTTATGTCATAAGATGCTTCCTCGGACTATTATGTTCGAGGAAATCAACAAGGCGAGTTGAAAGCAAACCGATATTAAATCCAGAAATGGTTTAATAAATAAAAATCAAAAGGAGAAATAAAATGGGATTTCAGAAAGCAAAAAGAGAACAGTTGTGGTTAAAGATACTTTTGGCTGGTCCGAGCGGAAGTGGTAAGACATATTCTGCGCTTAGACTTGCGAAGGGTATTGCAGAAGCAGCAAACAGTAGATACGCCGCCATAGATACTGAGAATGGTCGTATAAGATACTATGCTAACGAGTTCGATTTCGATGACCTTCAACTCGAAGCTCCGTATACGCCCGAGAAGTATATCGAGGCGATAAATACGGCGGTTAGTGCGGGGTATAAGGTCTTGATTGTCGATAGTATTACACACGAATGGGATTACTGCATTGATATTCACGATAAGATGCCCGGCAACTCTTATACGAACTGGGGCAAAGTAACTCCAAGACACGACGCTTTTATGGAAAAAATTCTTCAGTCACCGATACATATTATATCTACCGTTAGGGGCAAAGATACTTATGTGCTTGAGGATAGAAATGGAAAGCAAGTTCCGAAGAAGGTTGGCATGGGTTACAAACAGCGTGATAATACAGAATACAATTACACGCTGACATTTAATATAGCGCAGGACACACATATTGCAGATGCTCAGAAAGATAACACCCATCTTTTTGAGGGTAGATACGAGGTTCTGACAGAGCGTGATGGCAGGGCATTGTATGATTGGGCGAATGCGGGCGACACACCCAGTCCTAAGCAACCGCCTAAAACAGTAACAACCGTGAGCGATGTAGGGAATGATGCGGTTAAAAGAACCCCACTCGAAGAAGCAATCGCAAAAATCAATATTCTTGCACAGAAGTTGGTAGGAAAGGGCACCACCAAGAAGGCAATCTCAGAGACAATTAAAAGGGTGTCAGGTAGTGCCAACTACAATAAGATAACGGATCTTGAAGTGGCAACTAATGTATATAACGAGCTTAAAGCTCTTGAGAATCAGGAGGGTTAATTTATGGTAGAAAACAATGCAGTAATTATCGGTAGGCTTACCGCAGATGTGGAAATTAGAACGATTCGTGAGACCGAAAACAGGGTGGCGGATTTTACCGTCGCCGTTAATCGCCCCAAGAGAAGAGATGCCGAAGGCAAAGCGGATTTCATTAGAGTTAGAGCGTGGAATTCGACTGCTGATTTTATCGAGAAATACTTTGCGAAAGGGTCTAAGATAGGAATCAGAGGCTCCATTCGTGTAGATTCCTATGAAAACAAAGAAGGCGAGCACAAGACATTTACCTATATTTCTGCTGATGAGGTTTGCTTTATAGAATCGAAGCACTCCTCCGAGGAAAACGGTGAGACTCAGCAGATTAAGACGAGTACAAAGAAGTCGAATGTCAATGTCTCGTATGACGACGTTGATACCGATGACCTGCCGTTTTAATGAGGTATGAGGTGTATGGAGAAGTACAGTTTTTCTAAGCTGTCTTCTTTCCATCAATGTCCTTTACAATATTTCTATACATATATAGCTCGTGAGCGGGGAGAGGATAATGCTTTTGCACAATACGGAAGCTTTATGCACTCCCTGCTTGAGCGTTGGGGTAAGGACGAGCTTGCCGAATATGAACTCTTAGGAGAGTATGAAGATGGTTTTTTCAACCAAATTACTCAAGAATTTCCGCCTAATAAATATACTGATTTACAAAAGAAGTATTACGACGACGGAGTACACTTCCTGTCCGAGTTCGAGGGTGTAGACGCAAAAGAAATTCTTGGAGTTGAGGAGCATTTTGAAATACCAATAACGGCGGCGGATGGAAGAGATGATTTTGCTATTCAGGGCTTTATAGACCTTGTATATATAGATTCTGAGGGACGATTAGTTGTCCATGACTGGAAGTCAAAAGCAAAATTTAAAAATCCTGCCGAACAGAAAAAATATGCAAGGCAGTTATATATATATTCGAGCTATATAAAACAGAAATATGGCAAATTCCCAGATCTACTCCGCTTTTATATGTTTCGCAATATGAAAGAGGCGGATATTGTGTTTAATAGAGCTGACTACGATGAAGCTATGGAGTGGGTACAGGAAACAGTGAAGCAGATTCGGGATTGCAGAGAGTTTGACTGTAACCCCGATGATTTTTACTGCCAGTATTTGTGCGGTATGCGCTTGAGGTGTTGCGGAGAGGCTGCAAAAACAGATAAAGGAGAGTGATGGTTTATACAGGTATTAAAAAGCGATATTCAAAGAGCGAAAGAGAAATTGGGAGACAGGAATGCTGAGATAATGGTTGAATTGCTCGGAATAACCAACTGGAATCCGTCAAGACGAGTAGGGTGTTGCCCTAACCCCGAGCATATTGATAACAATCCGTCGTGTTCGTATAACCCCAAAACCTACTCTTTTCATTGTTTTGCGTGTGGCTTTACCTGTGACATCATAGACGCCTATATCACATCAAAGAAATGCACTTTCCTTGAGGCGTGTGAGATGCTTTTTGATGAAGCGGGAATACAGTATTCATTCGCAGAGCGTGGAACAAAAGAAAGGTCTTACAAATATCCCAAACCTGTATATGCCGATAACAAGGATTCGGTATATAAGTATTGGGCGAAGAGAAAAATATCCCCAAAGACGATAGACTATCTCAACATACAGCAAGACAGCAAAGGCAATACTTTGTTCCAGTATTTTGATTTAAACGATGTGCTTGTAATGTGCAAAGTCCGTAAGTCATGCGCAGTGCCTCATGGTGAACTAAAGATATGGCACATCGAAAATAGCGACACTTGTAATGTTCTGTATAACATAAATAAAATAAACACTACTCAGCCGTTAATAATATGCACAGGCGAGGGCGACTGCGCCGCCCTTGTCGAGTGCGGGTTTTATAACACCGTGAGCGTGAATGGTGGAGACCAGAATACCAAATGGATAGAAGAGTGCTGGGGTTTTCTTCAAAACTTTGACGAAATAATCCTTGTTCACGACAACGACCAGAGTGGTGAAAAATACATAAAAAAGGTTGCCCCGAGATTGGGCGAATATCGAGTAAAGGTTGCGGAGATACCCTTAACTCATACAAACGGAAACGGAGAAAAAATCCGCATAAAAGATATAAATGAGCTACTGTTTTTTGAGGGCAAAGATGCGGTTCGAGATGTAATTAACAATGCTAAAGAATCAGAAATTCCCGCAATTGTTGATTATACCGAGGTAAAAAGGTTTGATATGTCAGATGTAGAGGGATTTACGACCGGATTTGAAGATATAGATGCTGCACTTGGCAAGAACTATATGGGATCTACAACGCTTATAACAGGCATAGCGTCTGCCGGCAAAAGCTCTTTAATATCAACTCTCGTCTGTCGCTCCATAGAGCAAGGTTATCCATGCTTTATATATAGTGGAGAACTTTCAAATCCGTCTTTGAAAAACTGGATTGACTTTGTTCATGCAGGGCAGCGTGGGCTTGAAGAGGTGCGGGGCGAACACGGCAAATATTACCGCATTAAATCTGACGTGTATAGGAAAATCAATTCCTATTATCGTGGACAGCTATATTTTTATAAGGATTCGTTTTCACATAAAACGGAGGACTTGCTCGCCACGGCTGAGAGTGCGGTTAGACGACTGGGAGTAAAAACGGTTTTCTTTGACAACCTTACTTCGGTTGATTTGTCGTGTGACGACAACTCTAAGTGGAGCAAGCAGGAAGAATTCATTCGTCAAATTATTGACTTTGCAAAGAGATGGAATGTAGCCTGTTTCGTTGTTATTCATCCTAAAAAAATGGAGCAGGTGAGAAAGATGAGCATTTTTGATTTGCAAGGCGTTGCGGCGGCGGCTAACCTTGCCCAGCGTGTTATATCCTTGTACCGAGTATCCCCAAAAGATAAAAAAGGCATAATCGGGAGGAATGGTAAATTTATCACTCCGCCAATGAAAGGCAGCGTTGTCCTTGAGGTGTTGAAAGATAGATATGGTAGTGCAAATAACAAGGAGTTCGCCCTATACTACGACAACCCAAGTAAAAGGTTTTATACGACTCCGCAAAACCTTGCACACGCTTATGCTTGGGAGGCGGCGGAAGGGGTGGCGAGTACGGAACTGCCCTACGGAACACCTGCTTACGACGAAGACACAGACGAGGAGGTGTTTGGATGAAAGATAATTTAGTAACATATCATCTTCATAGTGATAATAGTCTATTAGACAGTTGCACAGACTACAAACTTTATATTGACAGAGCGGTTGAGTTAGGACAACCCGCCATAGCGTTCTCAGAGCACGGAAAGCCACTTAACTGGGTTAAAAAGAAAATGTATTGCGACGAAAAGGGAATTAAGTATATACACGGTGTTGAGATATATTTAACCGAAACCCTCGATGAGAAGGTTCGAGACAACTACCATACGGTGCTTTTGGCTCGCAACGACCGAGGGGTAGAGGAGCTTAACCTCGCAGTATCAAAATCGTGCGATAAAGACCATTTCTATTATGTGAACAGACTCAGCTTTGACGAGTTTCTGAGACTGTCGAAGAATATAATAACGACAAGTGCTTGTTTGGCGAGTCCGTTGAATAAATTGCCTTTAGACCATCCGATGTACGAACGCCTTGTTAAGAGGTACGATTTTCTTGAAATACAGGCATACGACTGCCAAGAACAAAGAGATTTTAATATCCACCTTGTTGAGCTTGCAAAGAAGTACAATAAACCTCTTATAGCGGGTACAGACACCCATTCCTTAAATCGGTATTACTCCGAGTGCCGCAAGATATTGCTTAAATATAAAAACAAATCATATGGTGACGAGGATGCGTATGACCTTACCTATAAAAGCAGAGACGAACTTGAAGCCGCATTTGTTCAACAGGGGGTATTGCCATCGGAGCTTTATAGACAGGCAATGGATAATACACTCGCATTGGCTGATATGATAGAACCGTTTGAACTTGATGCCACGATTAAATATCCGATTTTATATGGATCGGCAGAAGAGGATAGTCGCATAGAAGCGGAGCGGGTGGATCGAATGTTCAAGGAAAAACTTGACGCAGGTATTATACCGCCCGAGCAAAAAGAAGGCTTTGAATCTGCGTTGGCGGAGGAGAGACGAGTCTTTGAGAAACTTGGAATGAGCGGTTTTATGCTCTGTATGAGTGAACTGATTTGTTGGTGTAAGGAGAATGGCATACCGATTGGTCCCGGCAGAGGTTCGGTTGGGGGGTCGAGAACTGCGTTCGTTACTGATATTATCGAGTGTAATCCCGAGCAATGGCACACGGTTTTTTCTCGTTTTTGCAATGAAGACCGAAACGAGATAGGTGATATTGACATAGATTGCATTGAAACTGATAGACCTAAGATATTCAAATACATAGTAGATCGTTTTGGCGAACGAAAAACGGCGAGAGTGCCGTCGTTCGGCACTTTACAGGAAAAGGGGACTATCAAGGGTATAGGAAACGCTCTTGGTAAATATTGGGAAGAGAAGAAAAGCGAGAAACCATTCAAGCCTTCCGATAAATTCTCGCCCGATAATCCGTACTCTCTTGCAAAAATTGATAAAGTTGTCTCTGAATTCCTTGCAGACGAACAGGGGGCAAGGAACAATTATCCGGAGATATTTTATTACTATGACGGACTTTTGGGAACAAAGATTTCCCAATCCATACATCCCGCAGGAATGATTATAAGCCCCATTACACTCGACGACGCTTATGGAACTTTTGATAAGGACGGGGAGTCCTGTCTAATGATTGATATGGACGAACTTCACGAGGTCGGGGCGGCAAAATTCGACTTCCTTATTTTGAGTAACATAGGAATCATAAATGACACCTGTAAACTGGCTGGAATACCATATCCTCATATGCACGAGATAGACTTCGACGACCAGAAAGTATGGACTGATATGTTAAGAAGTCCGGTAGGAATATTCCAGATGGAATCTTCATTCGCATTCTCAATGCTCAAGAAGTTTCAGCCTCATTCAATCTTTGATATGAATCTTGTAACGGCAGCGGTTCGTCCGTCTGGTGCATCCTATAGAGACAAACTTATGGATAAGATACCCAACAAAAATCCGACAAAGGAGATTGATGAGCTTTTAAGGAATAACTTGGGGTATTTAATATTTCAGGAAGACATTATAGCCTTTCTTCAGCAGATGTGTGGTTTGTCTGGCAGTGAGGCGGATAATGTTAGACGAGCGATAGGACGCAAAGATGCCGAAAGGTTAGAAAAAGCAATACCCAAAATACTTGAGGGGTATTGCGAAAATTCGAGCAAGCCCCGAAAAGAAGCGGAAGAGGATGCGAAAGCTTTTCTGAAAATTATTGAGGACGCTTCGTCTTATTCCTTTGGGTAAATGGTTTGCCCATCCGTGTGAATACGGTCAACTAAGCCGAAAGGCTAAGGTGGTAAGAGAGCCTAAGTCCCATGTGGATATGGTAATACCGTGCCAAGCAAGTTATATTAGTTATTTTACAAACAGAAGAAGGTGAATAAATGAGGGTTGTAAAAAAGGATATTATCGGAAAGACTTTTGGAAGCCTCTGCGTTTTGGATATTTACGAACAAAGAGGAGAGATACCGAATCGCAAGACTTATTGGTTATGTGAATGCACTTGTGGGAATCGGTTCTTTGTTGAAAGCAATAGTTTGCAAAAAAGGAAGGTAAATTATTGCGATAAATGTCGCCCGGTAGGAGTAAGAAGCTCAAAATTATATCATGTATACCACGGCATGAAACAGCGTTGCAATAATCCTAATAATCCTAA
>CAZTCE010000027.1:0-9231 GCA_964612205.1 uncultured Eubacteriales bacterium
CATTAATATAAACAGAAATTTTATTTAACGAAGTTATAAAACTATTTAGTAATGCTGCAAAAAATTCTGATTTATAGTATGTTTTCAAATATGCAGTTCTATATGCAACAACAGCATAACAAGCTGCATGAGCTTTGTTAAATGCATATTTGGCAAACTCAGCCATTTCATCGAAAATTTTATTTGCAGACTTCTCATCAACACCATTTCTAATCGCACCAGGAATCAAAACTTTGCCAGTTTCATCTGTAACACCATATATAAAATTTTTTCTTTCTTCAGCCATAACATCAAGTTTTTTCTTTCCCATTGCACGTCTAACTAAATCAGCACGACCTAAAGAATATCCACCAATATCTCTAACAATCTGCATAACTTGCTCTTGATAAACCATACACCCATAAGTAACATTCAAAATCGGTTCCAATGCAGGATGAGTGTAAACCGTTTCTTCAGGATTTAATTTTCCTTTTATATATCTTGGAATTTGATCCATTGGACCTGGTCGATATAGCGAAACTCCAGCAATTAGATCTTCTAATCTATCAGGTTTTAATTCTTTCATAAACGAAACCATTCCCGCACTTTCAAATTGGAAAACACCTGAAGTATTTCCATCCCACCAAAGTTTGTAAACATTAGGGTCGGACATATCTTTATCATATTCTACATCTATTCCTCTATTTTGCTTTACCAAATCAATTGTGTCTTTAATAACTGTAAGAGTTCTAAGTCCAAGAAAATCCATTTTTAAAAGTCCAAGTTCTTCGAGAATTGTCATTGTGTATTGTGTTGAAATTAAATTATCATTTTTATATAAAGGCACATAAGTATCAACCGGTTCTTTTGTGATAACAACACCAGCTGCGTGAGTTGAAGCGTGTCTTGGCAACCCTTCTAACTTTTTAGAAATATCAATTACTTGTTTAACTTCTGGATCGTCATTATACATCATTCTAAGCTCCGGATTCATTTCTAACGCCTTGTCTAATGTTATGTGCATTTCCATCGGAACTTTTTTGGAAATCGAATCTGCCTTTGCATAAGGAATATTTAAAACTCTTGCCACATCTCTGATTACGCCTCTTGCTGCTAATGTGCCAAAAGTTATAATTTGTGCAACATGGTCATTTCCATACTTTTCGCAAACATAATCAATTACTTTTTGCCTTTTTTCATAACAAAAATCAACATCAAAATCAGGCATGCTAACTCTTTCAGGATTCAAAAAACGTTCAAACACTAAACTATATTTCATAGGATCAATATCAGTTATATCAATTGCGTATGCAGCCAAACTTCCTGCTCCACTTCCTCTACCTGGTCCAACAGGTATATCGTTATCTTTTGCATACTTTATAAAATCCCAAACTATTAAATAGTAGTCGGTGTATCCCATTTTGTTTACAACAGATAATTCATATTCCAAACGTTCGTATAAATCTTTTCTATTTTCTTTTACATATTTTATTTTATTTTCAATATCACTAAAATCATAATAGTTAGTAGACGAACTATCAACATCTAGTTTGTATTTTTTTATCAAACCGTTATAACACATATTACGCAAAAATTCAAAATGGTCCATATTATTTGGCGTATCAAAATTTGGCAAGATTGTATTTCCAAATTCAAAATCGACATTGCACCTTTCGGCAATCTTCACTGTGTTTTCCAAGGTTTCAGGTAAATTTTTAAAATTACTATACATTTCTTCTGGCGATTTTATATAAAACTCATCACTTCCAAATTGCATTCTATCTTCATCAATCATTTTTTTCCCCGTTTGAATACAAAGTAAAACCTCGTGACTATATGCATCTTCACGATATAGATAATGTGCATCATTAGTTGCAATTAGTGGAACATCAAGTTCTCTAGCAAGCCTTATCAAATCACGATTTGCCATTGCTTGCTCACGAATTCCATTATGCTGAAGCTCAATATAAAAATTTTCCTTACCAAAAATTTCAATATATTCTAATGCTGTTTGCCTAGCTTTTTCATATTCATCGTCCAAAATTGCTCTACTTATAAAACCAGCTATGCACGCACTTGTACAAATTAATCCAGAACTATATTCTTTTAGTAAATCTAGATCTACTCTTGGTTTATAATAATATCCTTCTACAAAAGCTTTTGAAACTATCTTTATAAGATTTTTATAACCCTCATTATCTTTAGCAAGCAAAATTAAATGCCCCATTTTATCATCAGTTCCAGCTTCTTTTTCAAACCTAGAACGTGGTGCAACATATACCTCACAACCAATAATAGGCTTTATTCCTTGCTTTTTACATTCCTTATAAAATTCAATCGCACCATACATTACACCATGGTCAGTTATTGCCACTGCATTCATTCCAAGCTCTTTAACTCTTGCAACTAAATCTTTTATTCTATTAGCACCATCTAACAAACTATATTCTGTATGCACATGTAAATGCACAAAATCTTTTCTTTCTTCCATTTAATTCACACCCATTATATAAACTCTTCCCAAACCAAATTAGCTAAGTCTAATCCTTTATTTGTAAGTTTTATATTTTCACTAATTTCTATCAAATCTAACTTTTTTAATTTATCTAATTCTTTTGAAAAACTTTTTAAAATATCAAAATCGAACTTTGAGTTAATTTCATTAATGTTTATTCCCTCTACTTTTCTAAGTCCAAGAATGATATATTCTCGTATCTTGCTTTCTTGAGTTTCAACTTCCTCAAGAATTCTCACATCTTTATCTTCCGAAATATTTTTAATATATTGCTCTATATTTGCAATGTTGGTATACCTTTTTCCACTTAAATAAGAACTCGCACCAGCACCAAAACCATAATACTCACGTTGCTCCCAATAAGCCAAATTATGTTTAGATTCAAAATTTTCAAAAGCAAAATTTGAAATTTCATAATGTCTGTAACCAGCAGTTTTTAGCCTTTCAATAAGGTAATGATACATTGCTCTTTCTTCTTCTTCAGAAGGCAAATTTTTAAAAATATCATTATGCAAAATTAAAGAATATGAAGAAATATGCTCAGGCTTTAAATCTATTAAATATTCAATGCTAGACTTAAAAATTTCTAAAGTTTGATCTGGAAGTCCAAACATCAAATCCACATTTACATTTTCAAAACCTGCCTCACGAACCATTTTATAAGCATCTTCAAATTCTTTTAATGTATGTATTCGCCCAATAGTTTTTAAAATTTTTTCATCAGTTGTTTGAAGGCCAATACTAATTCGATTAACTCCACTTTTTTTATATAACAAAACTTTTTCCTTTGTAATTGTGCCTGGGTTTATTTCTAACGTTACTTCGCTGGCTGGTGGCAACATTTTCAAAATTTGTTTTATGTACTTTTCATCAATAAAAGAAGGTGTGCCACCACCAATGTATATAGAATATAATTCTTCATCACTTATTTTTGAATTTGCAATTTCTTTTTTCAATGCTTCAATATATTCATCAATCAAATTTTCTTTTTTGGCAAATGAATTAAAATCACAATACAAACATTTTTGTTTGCAAAAAGGTATGTGTATATATGCCGATTTCATTTTGAATTTCTAATCTCCTCTGCTATTTCATTTATCTTTTTAAATCTGTGACTAACACCTGCTTTGCTAAGTTTGGGTTCTAACATATTTCCTATTTCTTCTAAACTTGCCATTGGATATTTAACTCTTAAATTGGCAAGTTGTCTTAATTTTATTGGAAGCTTTTCAAACCCCTTTGCATCTTTTATATCTAGTATATCTTTTAACTGTTGCGATGACGCTTTCGCAGACTTGTCCCAATTAGCCGTTTCGCAATTATCTTTTCTATTTCTATAATTGTTATAATTTTTCAAAGCTCTCACTTGTTCATATTCAATTGTGCTTTTATTTGAACCAATCATTATTAAAAAGTCAGAAATGCTTTCTGCATCTTTAATATAAATAACAATTGATTTATTTCGCTTCATAATTCTCGCATTAAATCCTAACTCGCTTAAAACACTATTTATGAAATTTGCATTTTGAATATTATTTAAAACAATCTCCAAATGATTCGAAGTTTTAGGATCTGCTATTGAGCCACCACCCATAAAAACACCACGCATAAACGAACGCATACAACATTCATTTTCTTTAATTTTATCTGGTGCATCTATCACTATTTGCAAACTCACATCAATACTTATAAGCGAATTGTTGAAAATTTTTTGAAGATCATTTTTGTCTGAAATAATAAGTTCAAGCAAAGTGTCTTTTCCCTCTATTTTTTTATCAATATTTGTTATTGGTGTGATATTATATAAACTTTTAAAAGAGTTATATACTCTTCTAATTGCAGAGGTACTTTCAGTAATCATTTTTAAAACAAATTCATCTTTATCTCTTGCAATGTTACAATTAGTAATAAGATAACCTGCAAGTTCTGCGTGCTTGCAGCACTCTTTATTTTTGGTGTTAACTTTACTTAGTTCCTCTTTTAATTCTGAAGAAAAAGACATACAAACTCCTCCAATTTTAATAATCTGCTTTTATAACTCTATCGTTACCACTGAAATCTTTTATAACTGTGATATTCTTATAACCGTTTGCTTGTAATATGTTCGACACGCTTTCTGCTTCATCAAATCCAATTTCAAACATTAACATTCCACCGTCATTCAAATGATTTCTAGCATTTTTTGCAATCGACTTATAGAACATCAATCCATCTTTTCCGCCATCCAACGCAATTAACGGCTCATTTTTAACTTCTTTTTGCAAAAATAATATGTCATCACTTGGAATATATGGTGGATTTGAAACAATCAAATCATATTTTTCTTTAACATTTTCAAATAGATTTGAATTTATAAAATTCACATAAACGTTATTTAAAACGGCATTTTCCTTTGCAACTTTCAATGCTTCGTTTGAAATATCGACCGCGTCAACGATTGAATTTTTAATATATTTCGCAAGTGAAATAGCAATGCATCCACTGCCAGTGCATATGTCTAAAATTTTTAGTTTACCTGAATTTATCGCATTTTCAACCAAAATTTCCGTATCTTCTCTAGGTATCAAAACATGCTCATTAACTTTGAAATTCAACTTCATAAATTCTTTATATCCAACTATATACGCATAAGGCTCACCCGAAATTCGCTTTTCAATATATAGCATAAATTTTTTATATTCTTCATCTGTGCATGTTTCTTTCGAAAGTAATTTCCCAATATTTATGTTCATTACAGCTGCTAAAAGTAGCCTTGCTTCACGCACATCAATGTCATTTTTCAAAAGCTTTTCTCTACCAATTTCTAAAACTTCTTTTATTACCATTTATCTTCTTCTCCATTTTCAGGTATAACAGCTTTCAAAGATGCAATCGCAACTTCTATCTGACTTTCATCAGGTTCTTTTGTTGTTAATCTTTGAAGCCACATTCCTGGTTTATTTAACATTTGAACGAATTTATTTTTACTTTTTCCTGCAAACTTTATCACTTCATAAGAAATGCCAGCTACCAATGGCATAAGCAATAATCTAGCTCCCATGTTTATTAACACATTTAGAATCTTAGCAAAACTTTCTGCTCTAGGTAAAAAAGAAAAGAAAATTATGCTTATAATTAAAACAAAAAGTAAAAAACTTGTTCCGCATCTAGGATGAAATCTTGAATGTTTTTTTACATTTTCAACAGTTAATTCTTCGCCATTTTCATAGCAAAAAATACTTTTATGCTCTGCTCCATGATATTGGAATAATCTTTGAATATCTTCCATTTTAGAAACCAATACTAAATAAACTATAAATAGCAAAATTTTAACAAGATTTTCAACAATGTTATATAGCATCGTCATACCAGTTGGCACTATTAAATCTGCAATAAAATTAGGCAACAAAATAAATAATCCAACTGAAAACATTAATGACAAGAACACCGTAAAATAAAGTGCTGTATCAGATAAACCATTTTCGTTTTTCGACTTTTCTTTAGAATGTTTTTCGTTTTTCTCAGCACTATTTTTCTTCTTTTCATCTTCCTCATCTTCAATATCAAAAAACTTTGCTGAAAACATAAGCGCTTGAACACCAGTAACCATTGAACTTACAAATGAAACAATCCCGCGTAGTATTGGCATTTTTGCCCACTTTCCAATTCCTTTCGCTTCTTTTTCTTCTATTATTATTTCACCATCTGGCTTTCTAACTGCCATAGCAATTTTTTTAGGGCCTCTCATCATTACGCCTTCAATAATTGCTTGACCACCAATTGATGTCATTTTTTTCTCCATAAAATAATCACCTCTGAAATTTATTATATAAAAATATGTTTAAAAAATCAATAGTAACACTATGAAGTTCTGCCTCATATTTTATCATATAGGAATGTAAGTTTTTAATCTTGCAGGACTAAAAAAATAACGCAAGGAGGAAAATATAATGTTTGATAAAGAAAATGGCGACATTCCATTTTTAGATAACAATTGTAAATCTGTTGTTGAAAAATTTTTAACAGTTTGCTTACCAGTACAGGTAAAACCAAAGGTAAATATAGGAAAAATCAAAACTGAATCATGCGGAAGACCTATCGTTTCAAGTTCTAGGCACGAAAAATGTTGCCAAGGCATGGAAAACGGTTGCTGCAATTTCACTATAATTCAAAAAATGAAAGTTGAAATTCCAATTGATTTCTCTGCTGAAACAAATATTGATAGTCTTTTTGTTGATTGTGAACTTAAACAAGATGACGAAATTCCACCCAAACCAGGATGTAGCGATTGTCAAAAGTAATATAACCTGCAAAAAGAAAGGGGTACACTTTCAAAGTGCACCCTTCTTCTCAATCTTCACCTAACGCATAGTCATCACTTGCTATTGCAACGAGAATTTCTGCTCTGTTCTTCTCGTGCCGCACGCCTTTTCTCTTCACGCTTAGCCTGAGCAATCGCATTTCTACGCTTTCTATCAAAGAAAGAGATAAACTGCGAAGCAACAAAAGCCTCGCACAACAAGAGGATTAGGTCAATCTTTTGGAAAAGATACCTAAAGGAAATTGTGTTTTCAACACTGACTTCAGTTGTCCAATTGGTTATCGCAACGTAAATCGCATTTCCAACAAACTGGAAAAGGTACGCAGCAACCTCCATGAGGAGCAAACCAGCAAAAACCTTGCCATAAGCACAGAGCTGGAACAAACCTTCAGTGGGCCAAGTGATATGCACGCGTTCACCTTTCGTACGTACGAACAGGTTATACACATACAGAAGAATTCCCATTATTGCAAAATGCAACCAGAAGAAATTCTCAAGCCACTGTGCCCGAGTCGATTCGATTACCAGCAAGCTGCTACCTCCAAGTACAACATCGATGCCGGCCTTCATGCCAAAACCTAAGCAATTCAACACCATCAGGATAACCATCGCAGTGAGCGAACCCAGGACAGAACCAACAGCCAACTTCCAAGTTTTCATTACGAAAAACCTCCCATACTTGTGAATATAAATTTCTAAGGATATTATAACACAATTATGTAAATTATGCAAACATTCTGTATAAAATTGTTACAATTTCCGCTCTAGTTATAGGATTTTCCGGCATAAATTTGCCATTTTCATACCCATTTACTATTCCCATCCCACTAATTTTGCTTATAAACTTATATGACCACCTATTTACACTAACATCTGAAAACTCAATACTGGCTTGTGCATTTCCATTATCGCACAGATAATACATCACTTTTGCTACCTCTTCACGTGTTATTAAATTATTAGGTCTAAAACTTCCATCGATATACCCATTCATAATTCCAGATTTTGCAAGTGCATTAATGTAACCTTTTGCCCAATGATTTATCGTATCACTAAACATCTTCAAATTTTCATTTGTACTATATCCAATCACCCTGCAAATTAATGTTGCAAACTCTGCACGTGTAAGCGATGTTTCCGGTTCAAAGTTGCTTGCGTTTTTTCCTTCTACAAATCTATTATTCTTAGCCCAAGATATTTCATCATAAGCCCAATAATTACTTGAAACATCACTAAAAATTCTTGTTCTCCCCTCTACTGCTGTTTCATAATAATCCCAAGTCTTATCATCTTCTTGACCTAAACTCCAACTTCCGCTCCCTTTCAAATCATATTTATTTATAAGTTCTAATTTTTTAGTCAAACTCTGTTCATTTTCATACCAAAACGTATATGTGCCAGCTGTTAACGTCTTGCCGTTCACAACAGGACAAACATCGCCTTTTCCAATTGTCACAACCGCTTTTACAGATTCTGAAGCTGTATCATAAGTTATGTATGAATTATACTTAGCTACAATGTCGTTAATTTTTCGCATTGTTACGCCATATCCACCATATGTTGCACCGTTTTTCCAATATCGTCCAAAGAAAGGCACACCCAAAACAATTTTATCACTTGGGACATGTTTTAATGCGTATTTTATAGAATCCTCAACAAAGTCAATTCCTGCAACTGCACCAGCTGTGCCACCTTCATAGTGTTCATCATACGCCATAAGCATCAAATAATCAGCATATTCACCTAATTTTTTATAATCATACGAACCCTGCCAACCATTATTCCACCCATACGGATTAGCTGCAATAGCGACAGCAACGGTTTTATTAGCCGGCAACTTTTCTTTAAGTAGTCTAACTAATTCTACATAATCATCCCTATCAGCCTCCGTCAAATTTTCCAGGTCAACATTTATTCCATCCAAATTATATTTCGATATTGCCTGAACAATTTGATCAGCAAGCTTTTCTCTATTTTTTAATGCAGAGCGTCCAACACTTCTATCCCAATGATTACTCAAAAAAGGAACAACTGTGATTCCTCGATTATGCATATTAGTCACTAAATTTGTGTCTATCTTATTTAATTTCAAACTACCATCACTATTTATATCAAAATAGCTAGGCGAAACTTCATTTAGTGCACCATTCGTCCTGTCAACCAAAGCGACATAATCATAACCACCATAAAGATAAGACATGTTAAATTTCGCACTACTAACATTGGACAAAGCCATAGAAATAGCACTTAACAGTAAAAAAGTGCATAAAACTTTTAACATTATTTTGTTTGACATAACATCCTCTCCTTAAATATAATTTTAAGATGATTTTTAGTTATATTCAATCCACAAAAAATGGAAAAACGCTTCGAGATAAATAAATTGACATGCCAAGCATAGTTATGGTAAAACATTTATATAAGGAGAAAAAAGATG
>CAZTCE010000028.1:0-9074 GCA_964612205.1 uncultured Eubacteriales bacterium
CTATATATTTATTGACGAAGTTCAAAATATTCCAGAATTTCAAAGGGCAGTGGATGGGTTATATATTCAAAAAAATACTGATATATATATAACAGGTTCAAATGCATATTTATTATCTGGTGAGCTGGCTACTTTGCTATCTGGTAGATATATAGAAATAAAAATGTTGCCTTTATCATTTAAAGAATATAGCCTGGCTTTGCCAAATGAAAACATAGATAGACTTTATCAAAAGTATATTTCGACTGGGTCTTTCCCATACACATTAAAACTAAATGACATAGATGATGTTGATATGTATATAAAAGGGATATATGATTCTATTGTGTTAAAAGATGTTATGGCAAGGAAAAATTTCCAAGATATGCAGATGTTGCAAAGTATAATAAATTTTATGTTAGATAATATTGGTAATTTGTTTTCAACTAACAAAATTGCTGATACGTTGACTTCAAACGGAAGAAAAATTAGTGTTCATACTGTTGAAAGCTACTTAACAGCTTTAACAGAGTCTTTTATATTATATAAAGCTACTCGATATGATATAAAAAGAAAACAATATTTGAAAACTGGTGATAAATATTATGTTTCAGATTTGGGATTAAGATATTTTCTGCTAGGAAGAAAAGAAAAAGGAAGAGGACATATACTTGAAAATGTTGTATATTTAGAGCTTTTAAGAAGAGGATATGAAGTATATATTGGCAAATCTGATGAATATGAAATAGATTTTGTGGCTATAAATAGTAAAGGAATAGAATATTACCAAGTGGCTGAAACAGTAAGAAACGAAGAAACTTTGGAAAGAGAAATAAGATCGTTAGATATGATTAAAGACCATTATCCTAAATATTTATTAACGATGGATTTAGATCCTGAAACATCTTACAATGGCATAAGAAAGCTAAATGTGCTGGATTGGTTATTAGATAAATAAGTTATTGATATAATACAAAATATATTAAGCCTGTAATTACAAAATGTAGTTGCAGGCTTTAAAAATTTTGTTTGAATTTAACACAAAATTATTTTAATGATTGAGTAGCAAAATTATTATTAACGATTTCATTAAAAGGTGCTGTTTTTTCTAGCTCACCCGCTTCAGTCATAACAGTTTGTAGCCTATTGAATGCTTCTTCAGCCATAATAGGAGTTTCGCTCCAAGCATCAATTTCTTTATATCTTTGAATAACTTTAGTAAGTATTTCTAAATCGGTATCTGGAAAAGATGACACGATTGTTTGAGCGATTTCTTCTGCGGTGTGTTCTTTAACCCATTTTTGACCTTTATAAATTGCATTTACAAATTTTTGAATCGTTTCTGGGTTATTTTCAATATAACTTTTTTTAGCAAAGTAAGCTGTGTAAGGTATTTCTTCGGTTGCCTCGCCAACAGAAGCTACGATATATCCTTTGCCTTCATTTTCAAGCGTTGTTGCTGTTGGCTCGAAAACAGTAACATAGTCGCCAGTTCCAGCAACAAAAGCACCAGTCATAGCATCAAAACTTATACTATTATCAAAATTCAAATCTGTATCTGTGTTGATTCCGTGATTTTTTAAAACATATTGCAATGTCATATAAGGAACTCCGCCTTTTCTGCCAGGAAGTATATGCTTATTTTTTAAATTTTCCCAAGAAAAGTTTTCTCCTGAAGTTCTTGAAACAAGAAATGAACCATCACGCTTTGTCACTTGTGCAAATACTTGTGCATAATCACTACTACCTTCGTTATAAATGTATATTGATGCTTCGGGTCCTGCAAAGCCGATTTGAACATCATTTGAAAGAACCGCAGTCATTACTTTATCAGCACCAGCACTATTAATTAGTTCTACCTCGAGTCCTTCATCTTTGAAGAAACCTAATTGCATTGCTACATATTGCGGTGCATAAAACACAGAATGTGTAACTTCACTTACAGTAATTTTTTTTAGCTCGATTTCATTCTCACCCGATAAAACATTTGAAGGTGATGAAACATTTTTAATAATTATAGCCGTTGTAATAACTAAGACTATAACTAAAACGGAAATTAATGTATAGACTAATCTTTTCATTTAAAACCTCCCATATAAAAAATCTATTTAATTCATATGCTATAAGTTTAATTTTTGTGCATAATAAATTTTAAAATAAACTTTTCAAGAAGCACAATTCCTTGATACATAGCGGTTGCAACTAATCCTAAAATAATTACACTTGTCATTACTAAATCTAATTTAAAAACTTGACCACCATATACAATAAGATATCCTAATCCGGCTTTTGAAACTAGAAATTCGCCTGAAATGACACCTACCAATGATAGACCGATATTAACTTTTAGTGCGTTAATAAGAGTTGAAATATTTGAAGGAAAAACAATTTTTGTAAATATTTGCATTTTGCTAGCATTAAAAGTTTTTGCCATTTTTATCATGTTTTTATCAGTACTTTGAAAGCCATTTAGCATTTCTAAAATGGTAACAATAAGCGATATTGCTAGTGCCATTGTTATGATAGCTGGAGTGCCTGCACCAACCCAAACGATAATAACTGGTCCTAAAGCTACTTTTGGAAGACTATTTAAAACCACTAAAAACGGTTCACTGACTTTTGAAATAAAATCAGACCACCATAGAATTGATGCAATTATTACTCCTATTAATGTTCCACAAAAAAATCCAACTAAAGTTTCAAAACATGTTACGCCTAAGTGAGTTAAAAGATTATTAGAAGATAAATCTAATAAAGTTTTTAAAATTCTTGAAGGACGACTTGTTATAAAGTCATCAATGATTTCAAATTCAGCTAGCAATTCCCAAATTACAATAAAAGCAATTAGTATTATGATTTGTGTGAAAAGTATAGAAAGCTTTCGCATTTTTTTGCTACGCAAATATTTTTTTCTTTCGCTAGATAATTCATTTGTCATTTGTGTTTAACTCCTTCCAAATAGTATCAAAATACTTACGAAAGTCTGGATGGTCACGGCAGTTGATTGGGCTACGGTTTGGAATATCAAAATTAATTTCATGAATATTTTTTATTTCAGCAGGTCTGTTTGTTAAAACAATAATTTTGTCTGACATGCTAATTGCTTCTGGAATATCATGGCTGACCATTATTGTACTTTTCTTTTCATTTTTGATTATTTTATAAACATCACTGCTAACATCAAGACGAGTTTGATAATCGAGTGCAGAAAAAGCTTCATCCAAAAGAAGAATTTCAGGTTTTGTTGCTAGAGTTCTAATTAAAGAAACTCTTTGTCTCATTCCACCAGATAATTGCGAAGGATATTTATTTTCAAACTCTTTAAGCCCATAAGTTTCTAATAATTTTTTCGCATATTCAATATTTCCCTTGGAAAGATTTTTCTTTATTTCTAAACCAAATAAAATATTTTGAAAAATAGTTTTCCATTCTAAAAGATAATCTTTTTGTAGCATATAGCCAATGTTAGTGGTTTTGCTAGTTATATCTTCGCCATTTAAGTAAATATTTCCAGTAGAAGGAAAGTCAAGCCCTGAAATAATTGAAAGTAAAGTAGATTTGCCACATCCACTAGGCCCAAGCAAAGTTACAAATTCACCTTCGTTAAATTTATAATTGAAATTTTTAATGGCAATGGTTTCGCCATTATCATCTTGATATATTTTTGAAATGTTTTTTAATTCTAATCCTTTATGCATATAGATAACCTCCAATAAGTATTTGATATATATTATGATTTTAAGTGAATATTGTGCCGATATAAGACATACTAAATTTAAAGAGGTGAAGTAGTTGAAAAGAATAATTTGTGTATTGTTAATTTTGATTTTTTTATTTGGGAATGCAGAAGCTTTTTATGAGGAAACTATTGAAAATGAAATTTTAAATGAAGAAGATTTAATTGAAACGGCTGGAAAATCTGGAGTTCCGGGAATTAATGCTAGATCGGCAATTCTTTATGATTTAAGTTATGATAGAATTCTATACGAAAAGAATCCGAAGCAGAGAAGAGCAAACGCTTCAACTACAAAAATGCTTACTGCCATTGTTGCTTTTGAAGAAGGAAATTTGGATGATTTGGTAATTGTTAGTAGAAAAGCTGCAACAACAGGTGGTTCAACAATAAAGTTAAGAACAGGAGATAAAGTTACCTTGGCGGATTTAATAAAAGGGTTACTTGTACATTCTGGAAACGATGCGGCAGTCGCAATAGCTGAGCATATTGCTGGAACGGAAGAAGAGTTTGCCAAGCTATTAAATGAAAAAGCTGAAGAAATAGGTGCGTGTGATACACATTTTGTCACTCCACACGGATTGGATAATGAAAATCATTATTCTACTGCATTTGACTTAATGTTAATTAGTAAAAAACTTTTGGAGATTCCTTTCTTGGCAAATATAGTTTCACAAAAAAATGTGGAGATAAAGATAAACGGTAACATAAGAATGCTAGGCACTACAAATGAAATGCTAAGCACATATAATGGCGCAAACGGTATAAAAACTGGTTTTACAGGCGATGCGGGAAGATGCTTGATTACATCAGTTACAAGAGATGATAGAAAACTTATATGTGTTGTTTTAGGATGTGACACTAAAAAAGATAGAACATTGGATTCAATAAAACTTTTGAATTATGGGTTTAATGAATATACAATTGTTGATTTAAGCGATTATATTAGAAAAACTATATGCATTGATGTAGCCAAAAGTGAGGGGAGAGTTTATACGTTGACTAAAGAAATTACAATTAAATACCCAATAAAAGATAGTGAAAAAGATAAAATTAGAGTTAACTATACAATAGAAAATAATTTAGAAGCACCCCTAAAAAAGGGAAGAAAAATTGCAATAGCCGAGGTATTTGTCGATAATAATAAGATTAATGAAATAAGTTATTTGTTGCCAATGGACATAGAAAGAAAAACATGGAAATCATATTTTAAGACGATTTTGAAGATTAAGTTGGATAATAAATATTTTAGCTTTAAAAATTGGCAATGATATTAGTATATTAAAAGTTAGCCATTAAGAACCTTTTTCTAAATAATTTCCTTGCAATTATATGATTTGTGCATTAAAATGGATAGGTAGTAGAACTATAAAAATGATAGGAGATTAATATGGCTGATTATTTAGTTATAGTGGAGTCACCTGCAAAGGCGAGCACCATAAAGAAAATTTTAGGAAACAAATATAAAGTTGAAGCTTCAATGGGACATGTTAGAGATTTACCAAAATCACAGCTTGGAATTGACACAGCTAATGATTTTGAACCTAAATATATAAACATTAGAGGAAAGGCAGAGTTAATAAAAAAATTAAAAGCGGATGCAAAGTCTGTTAAAAAAGTTTATCTTGCGACTGACCCTGATCGTGAAGGTGAAGCAATAGCGTGGCATTTGGCTTATCTATTAAATATTGATGATGACTCTACTTGTAGAATTGCGTTTAATGAGATCACTAAAAATGGGATTCAAAAGGCAATTAAAGAGCCTCGAAAATTAGATAAAGATTTAATAGATGCACAACAAGCTAGACGTGCACTTGATAGAATTGTTGGATATAAAATTAGTCCGCTTCTATGGAAAAAAGTTAGAAGAGGATTATCTGCCGGAAGAGTGCAATCGGTTGCTGTTAGGCTTATTGTGGATAGAGAAGATGAGATTGAAAAATTTATTCCAGAAGAATATTGGTCATTAGATGCTAAACTTTTTGCACAAAAAAAGAGCTTTGATGCAAGATTTTGGGGAACAGAAGATTCAAAAATGGAAATTCATTCTCAATCAGAAATTGATGAAATTATTTCTTATTTAGATGATAAAAAGTATATAATAAAAGATATTAGATTAGGTGAGAAGAAGCGTAATCCTGCACCGCCATTTACTACTAGTACATTGCAACAAGAGGCTTCAAGAAAATTAGGATTTGCCATCAAAAAAACAATGTCGCTTGCACAAGGATTGTATGAAAGCGGTCTTATAACTTACATGAGAACTGATTCAACTAGAATTTCTGAAGATGCAAGGGCAATGGCAAAAGAGCAGATATTAAAACAATTTGGAAATGAATATTATGAAAATAGATATTACAAAGCAAAAAAAGATGCACAGGATGCACACGAAGCAATTAGACCAACCTATTTGAATGTTTTGCCTTCAGAGATAAAAGAAAAATATTCAAATGATCAATACAGACTTTATAAACTTATTTATGAAAGACTTCTTGCTTCTCAAATGTCTTCAGCAATCTTTAATACAATGGCTGTTGATATTGAAGCTGGAAAATATCTATTTAGGGCAAATGGCTCAAAAATTAAGTTCCCAGGTTTTATGGCTTTATATGTTGAAGGTAATGATGAAGCATTAGAAGAAAAAGATGTAATTTTACCAGAACTAAAAATTGGTCAAGAAGTTAAATTAAAAGAGTTATTACCAGAGCAACATTTTACAGAACCACCAGCAAGGTATACAGAAGCAAGTTTGGTTAAAGCGTTAGAAGAAAAGGGAATTGGTAGACCTAGCACTTATGCACCAACAATTACTACCATTTTGGAAAGAAGATATATTGAAAAAGAAAAAAAGATTTTGTATCCTACTGAGCTTGGAAGAATAGTAGATAATTTACTTAAAGATAATTTTAAAGATATTGTTAATGTTGAATTTACAGCTAATATGGAAGAAATGCTTGATGAAGTTGCAGAGGGAAAATGCAATTGGAAAGATATTTTAAGAAATTTCTATCCACCATTTGAAGAAAATCTAGCCAAGGTAGAAGAAGAGATTAGTAAAATTGAAATTAAAGATGAAGTAACTGATATCCCTTGCGAAAAATGTGGAAGAATGATGGTTGTAAAACTTGGTAGATATGGAAAATTCTTGGCATGTCCAGGTTTCCCAGACTGCAGAAATGTAAAACCATTAGTTGAAAAATTAGAAAATATTAAGTGCCCAAAATGTGGTAGCGATATTTTAATTAGGAAAAGCAAGCGTGGGAAAAAATATTATATTTGCGAAAATAACAATGGAGAAAACAGCAAATGTGATTTTATTGCTTGGAATGGGCCTGACAAAAATGGTGTTATAAAGCCTGCTGAACTTGAAGAAAAGCCTAAAAGAAAAACAGCTAAGAAGAAAAAAACTTCAAGTAAAAAAACAACAACCAAGAAAAAAGCATAAAGATAAATTTATATTTTTAAAATTTTAAGCCCCCTAAATTTAATATTAGGAGGCTTAAAATTTTTATAGATTTTCATAGTGTGACCACATACTTAACACTTTAATTTTCATAATGCCCTTTGCAAGATATTATTACAAGATTTTTGTTTTCGTCAAGATTATATATAAGTCTATGTTCTTGTGTTATCCTTCTACTCCAAGTTTTTCTACGTTTTAACGGTTCTGGTTTGTCCATTCCGCACGCTCAATCCGTTTCTATTAATATATTTAATTAAATCATTTATTTTTTGCACGATTTTTCTATCTTCATGTTGCCATTCCATATATTCTTCCCAAGCTTCATCTGAAAAAATATTACTCATCTGCTATCGTCTCTAATTCTTCAATGGTTTTAACAACTATTTTTCCTTCTTCTATTTGCTTGATTGATTTGTCAAGTTTTTTAAGATATTCTGCATTTTTTTTAATTCTTAGAAATTCATTGTATTGCTCTAGGCTAATCAAAACAACATTTTTTTCGTCTTTTCTAGTTACTATTACTGTTTCATTTTCATCTGTTACTTTATCACAGTAATCCTTTAATTTGCTTCTAATGGTTGAGTAGTTAACAGCTAGCATAAAAAACACTCCCTTTCAATTTGTACTATTTGTTGTACTTATTATTGTACCATACTATTATATGCAAGTCAACTAGTTTTATACACCATTCTTTCATCTTCATTTGACATTTTTTATAAAATGGCATACTATAAAATAAGAGGTGATATGTATGAAGGTTTTAATTGCAGCTGGTGGAACGGGAGGCCATATAAATCCAGGTATTGCAATTGCGAATATGTTAGTAAACAGAGGCGATGAAGTTAAGTTTATTGGAACGGCTAGCGGTATGGAAAAAGATTTGATACCAAAAGCTGGTTTTGATATTGAATATATACATGCAGAAGGAATACATAGAGGTTTTTCACTTAAAAATTTTAGAACAATATTAAATTTGAAAAAGGGGATAAATGATTGCAAGAAAATTATCGAAAAGGAAAAGCCTGATTTAGTCATTGGCACAGGTGGTTATGTTACAGCACCACTTATGATAGCAGGATTAAAAATGAAAATTCCTACTATGATTCATGAAAGTAATGCTTTGCCAGGCAAAACAACAACCTGGCTTTCTAAAAAAGTTGATGTGATAGCACTTGGCTTTGATGATGCCAAAAAGAAAATTTCAAAAGCTAAAAACGCTGTTTTTACTGGTAATCCAACAAAAATGAATGTTGAACTAACAAAAGAAGAGGCGAAGAAAAAACTGGGCATTTCTGGCAAACTTGTTTTAGTTTTTGGTGGAAGTCAAGGGGCTAAAAAAATTAACGAAACGATGATTGAATTTATAAATGAAAATAAAGAATTAGATTATAAAGTTATATTTGCAACTGGCACAAAAAACTATGATGATGTTATTTCTCAAATAAAAGTTGATAACAAAAATTTCCAAGTTGAGAAATATATATACAACATGAATGAAGTTATGAAAGCGAGCGATTTAGTCGTTTGTAGAAGCGGTGCTTTAACAGTTACAGAAATTGCTGTTGTGGGTGTACCAGCAATAATGATACCTTTTCCTTATGCCGCTGAAAACCATCAATTCTTTAATGCCAAAACTTTGGAAGATGCAAATGCAGGTATTATAATTGAAGAAAAAGATTTAAATAAAGAAATCTTACAATCAAAAATCGAAAGCATTATAAATGATGATTCTAAAATGGCTGAAATGTCTGCCAATGCTAAGAAAATTGGAGATGACAAGGCGATTTATAGAATAGAAAAAGAGATAGACAAAATTGTAAAAAAAACAAAAGCCATCCAATAGTGTGAAGTGGTAAAATGAAAGTAGACACAAAAAGTCTGCTTTCATTTTTTTGTGTT
>CAZTCE010000029.1:0-9056 GCA_964612205.1 uncultured Eubacteriales bacterium
AGTATTAATAGTTAAATTTTAATATGTTTTCTTGCAATAATGATAAGTGCTAACATTTTTATTTTCAGCTGTTTCTATAATTGATAAATTTGAAAATTTTGGAAGAATTTGGTTCATTTCTATTAAAAATTCAACGTGAATTTAGTTCTAAAAGTTGTATTTCAAAAGTTTTTCTTAAAAGTTTCATTAAAAATTTAAATAAATAACAGGGAGGTTTTTTATAAATGAAAAATAAAAGAGATAAAAATGATGTTAGCTACATTGTGCCAAGTGTAGATAGAGTTTTTAAGCTTATATTTGCTGCAGAAGGGAATGAAGGTCTTTTAAAAGATTTTTTGGAATCAATTTTAGAAATCAAAATTGATTCGTTAGAAGTTGGATATATTCAAGAAATAGAATTTCACATAATTGAATTGCAAAAGTTTAGAGAATCTGCTAAAATAAAGAAAAACGTTAGAGATTTTTGGTTGGCGTTTCTAGATTATACGAACGTGGAGTTGGTGGATATGGCATGTTCAGAAAATAATCAAATTAAAACAGCACAAAAGGAATTAGAAAAAATAAGAGCAGATGAAAAGGAACGTGAAATAATATTCAAAGAATTAATGGAAAGTATGGATGCTCTTGAGCGAGAAAGCATTATTAAGGAAAGCGAAAGACAGATGGAAGAGAATGAGAAACAGAAGCAAGAAAACGAAATGCAGAAGCAAGAAAACGAAATGCAGAAGCAAGAAAACGAAATGCAGAAGCAAGAAAACGAAATGCAGAGAAAAGCAAATGCGGAAAAAGAGAAAGCAAATGCCAAAAAAGAAAAAGAGTTAGAAAACGGTAAGAAAAAACTTGAAAGTGAAAAAGAAAACTTAATAAATTCAAAAAAACAATTACTTTTAAATTTGTTAAAAGCTAATATGACTGTTGAGCAAATTGCTGAAATGACTGGACTTCCAAAACAAGAAATTGCTAAATTAACAAGTGAAAAATAATTTAAAAATTTTCTTATAAAATTACAGTGGGGTTCAATATTTATACGAAAAAATAGTAAACATCCATATGAATGTCGTTATTTAATTGTTTGGCAATTAGAAAATGAAAATAATAATCAACAAAATTTGATTACTGAAACAGTACAATTAAATGATGCTATGGTAAAATATGAAAATATGGTTGTAAAAGAATTGCTTGAAAATGTACAATTTGGAAATGTTAATTGAAAGTGAGGTGTATTGCTATAAATTTGAAAAAAGAAAAAATAAAGAGGAACATATTTTTAACATTGCAAATTATTTTTTTAGTACTAACAATAGTGGGAGCAATGTTAGTTTTTACAAAAAAGGTAGATAATGCAGGTTATGCTGTTATACCTATGTTGTGGTCTTTGATTTTTGATGGCTTTATGAGGAAAAAAAACAAAAAGATAAAAGAAAATATAGAAAAATAAATTACAATTTTTTGCTAAAGTTGGGATTGAAATTTGGAGAGTGTGTATAATGAAAATAGGAATAATATCAGATATTCATAGTAATGTTATAGCATTAAAACAGTTTTAAAAGAATTCGAAAATATGAATGTTGATAAAATTATATGTTGTTGTGATATGATTGGAATTGGACCTAGTTCAGAAGAAACAGTTCAAGAACTTATGAAATGTGAAAATAAATTAGTCGCGGTAAGAGGAAATCACGAGCAATATTTGGTAAATGGCTTACCAAAGCAAGTTCACGATAATAAAAGTCAAATGAGTTTGGAAGAAATTCAAAATCATAATTGGAATCATAATCAGTTAAGTGATTCATCAATACAATTTATAAAAAAATTGCCGTTGACACAAGCACTCAATGTAGAAAATTTTAAGATACATATCACGCATTATCCAATTAATTCAAATGGAGAATATAAAAAGCATTTAGATATTGATGTTAAAGAACTTTTTTCAGATATCAGTGCTGATATATTTTTATATGGTCACACGCATACATCAAGCAATGTTTGGTACGAAAATGTTTGGTATATAAATCCGGGCAGTGTTGGTTGTCCCATGAAAAGCAATTTGGTAAGATGCGGTATACTTGTAATAGCCAATGGAAGAGTGTTATATGAAAATCTGAACTTAAGTTATGATGTACAAGATGTGATACATGATATTAAAATGAAAAAATATCCAGCTTATAAGGAAATGTTAGATATTTTTTTCAGTGAAGTAGAAGGTTAGATACAAATTTGGGTTATATAATAATTTCAGAAAGAGAACATAAATAGTAAGCTACAACTTAATCGTCCTAAAAGTAAAACACCGTGAAATACGGTGTTTTACTTTTGGAGCCAATGACAGGAATCGAACCTGCGACCTGCTGATTACGAATCAGCTGCACTACCGACTGTGCTACATTGGCAAAAAATAATCGCTACAAAAATAATTATACACTATTTAATTTGAAAAGCAAGAGAAATTTGTTCCAATTTTAATATAAATATGATATAATCATTGCGTATTAAGTAGAAAACTAAATTTTAGAGGTGAATTATGGCAAATTATGAATTGCTAAAAGAAATAGAAAAATATGGGCGAGATAATAAAATCCCAATTTTGTTAGATGATTCTTTGGAATATATATCAAATATTCTCGAAAAAGTAAAACCTTATAGAATTCTTGAAATTGGCACGGCAATTGGCTTTTCGGCAATAAACTTTTCAAAGTATTTGTCTGAAAATGGCAGAATAGACACTATTGAAATTGAAAGTTTAAGGGTTGAGCAGGCTTTGGAAAACATTCAAAAAGTTGGTGTGAGCAATCAAATAAGGGTGATTGAAGGTGATGCTTTAGATATTTTGCCATATCTAGTAGAAAAGTATGATGTTGTTTTTATTGATGCGGCAAAAGGAAAATATAACGAATTTTTTGAACATGCAAAAAGATTGTGCAAGGCAGGTGGCTACATTATTGCAGACAATGTTTTGTATAAAGGTATGGTGCAAAGCGACTATAATAAGCACAAGCAAAGGACTGCTGTCAATAAATTAAGACTTTTTATTGATACAGTTTTAAATGATGAAAAATTAGAATCTGAATTGTTAGACATTGGCGATGGCTTAATGATTAGCAAGGTTAAGGAGGAAATGTAATGAAAAAACCAGAATTATTAGCACCGGCAGGAACTTTTGAAAAAGCAAAAGTTGCTTTTATGTATGGCGCAGACGCTGTGTATGCAGGCACATCAAAGTTATCTCTTAGAACTAGAACAGAGATGCAATTTGACGATTTGTTAAACACAGTTAAACTTGCACATTCTCTTAATAAAAAAGTTTATGTTGCAATGAATGTTTATGCTCGTGATGAGGAATATGATTTGATTATTCAAGAAGCAAAACATTTAGATGAAATTGGTGTTGATGGAATAATCGTGGCTGATGGCGGAATTGTTGAAATAGTTAAAGAATATGCACCGAACACAGAAGTTCATATTAGTACTCAAGCAAATGTTGTAAGTTTGCACACTTGCAACTTCTGGTATAAAAATGGTGCTAGCAGAATAATCCTAGCGAGAGAATTAAACAAAGATGAAATCAAGTATATCACTGAAAATAAGCCTAATGGACTTGATATAGAAATGTTTGTACACGGAGCAATTTGTTATAGTTATTCTGGTAGATGTTATTTAAGTGATTATATGGCGGGCAGAAGTGCAAACCATGGAGATTGTGCTCAACCTTGTAGATGGTCATATAATTTGTATGCAGAAGAAAAAAATAATCCTGGAGAAATGATGCCTGTTGAAACTGACGAGAAAGGAACTTACATATTTTCTTCTAAAGACATGTGCTTAATTAAAGATATTCCAAGCATTTTCGAATTGGGTGTAGATAGCTTGAAAATTGAAGGACGATTAAAGACAGAATATTATTTAGCAACAGTTGTTAATGCGTATCGACATGCGATAGATGATTATTATGAGCATCCAGAAGAATGGAATTATGAAAAATATATGAATGAGTTGGAAAAGGCTAAAACTCGTGGTCTTACAGATTTTTATTTTAATGACAAATTTAATAAAGATGTTCAAGATTACGATGGTAAGCAAATAAATCCAAATTTTGAGTTCGGCGGCGTGATTGTTTCTGTTGGAATTAATGGAATTGCCACGGTTGAAATTAGAAATAAGTTATCTGTTGGGGATAAGCTAGAGGTTATGATACCTGAAAAATTAGAGCCTTTTACATTTGAAATTGATAAGCTTTATGATATTGAAACAGGAGATGAAATATCAACTGTTAATCCAGGTGTAAAAGAGCAAAAAGTAAAATTTAAAATACCAGTTGATGTAAAGCCTGGAGTTATCATAAGAAGGGTAAAATAATCCAGAGCTACATAACTTTGAAAGGATTGATATTATGGGTAAAGTAGAACCTAGAACTTTGCCAGGTTTTATGGAGTTATTACCAAATGAGCAAGTTCAATTTAATAGATTAAAAAATATAATACAAAAGACGTATGAAAAGTATGGATTTTTGCCAATTGACACACCAGTAATTGAGAGTTCTCAAGTGCTTTTGGCTAAAGCTGGTGGGGAAACTGAAAAGCAAATTTATAGATTTAACAAGGGAGATAACGATTTATCATTAAGATTTGATTTGACGGTTCCTCTTGCAAAATATGTTGCTAAAAATGTTAACGATTTGACATTTCCTTTTAGAAGATATCAAATTGGTAAAGTTTATCGTGGCGAAAAAGTTCAAAGAGGCAGATATAGAGAGTTTTATCAATGTGATATTGATATTATTGATAATGAAAATTTGAATATTATAAACGATGCAGAAATTCCAAGCATTATTTACAACATTTTTAAAGAAATGGATTTTGGAAAATTCACTATTAGAATAAATAATAGAAAAGTTTTGAGTGGATTTTTTGATGCTTTAGGTTTAAATGATAAATTAGTGGACATTCTTAGAATAATTGATAAAATTGATAAAGCTGGTCAAGAAAAAATTGTTTTAATGCTTAAAGAACTTGAAATAGATGATGAAAAGATTAATAGAATTATTGAATTTATTCAAACGAAGGAGAATGTTGTTGAGTATTTAAAATCTTTAAATCTTGAAAATGATTTATTAAAGGCAGGAATAGAGGAATTAGAAATTGTTGAAAAATATATGAATTCATTCGGAGTTCCGAAAGAATATTATATGATTGATTTAAGCATTGCTAGAGGTTTAGATTATTATACTGGAACTGTATATGAAACTATAATTGATGAATACCCTCAAGTCGGAAGTATATGTTCTGGTGGAAGGTATGATAATTTGGCTGAGTTTTACACAGATAAAAAACTTCCTGGTGTTGGAATTTCAATTGGTTTAACAAGACTTTTCTTTGTCTTAAATGAATATAATTTAATTAAAACAGATGAGAAAAAATCAATTGCAGAATATTTGATTATTCCGATGTTGGATGATTTATCATATCCAATCGATGTTGCGACAAAGCTTAGAAATAGTGGCAAAAACGTTGAAATTTATTTTGATAACAAGTCAATGAAAAAGAAAATGAATTATGCTAATAAGCAAAATGTTCCTTATGTAATAATAATCGGTGAGGACGAAGTAAGTGCTAATAAAGTTATGCTTAAAGATATGACTACAGGAGAGCAATCTTTGAAAGCTGTTGAAGAAATTTAAATTAGCGTCGGACTTAAAAAGTGTTAGAACATTTTTCAAGTCCGACAATCTATATTAACCATAGAAATGCCATGGCTTCTATGGAAGATGGATATCTGAGTATAGATTTTAGGTCGTTACAAAATATATTATGATATCTGAATGTATTATGTGATGAAATTTGAAAAATATTCATGGAGGTAGAAATGGAAGAAATTAGATTGCAAAAATTTCTTGCAAATAGTGGGGTTGCATCAAGAAGAAAATGTGAAGAGCTAATTTTAGCTGGAAAAATAAAAGTGAATGGCGAAGTAGTGACAGAGCTTGGTACTAAAGTAGTACCGGGAGTTGACAAAGTTACTTATTGTGATAGTGAAGTCGAATTGCAAGAGGAAAAGAAAGTATATATACTTTTAAATAAGCCAGTGGGATATGTTACAACTTCAAAAGACGATAGAGAAAGGCCAACAGTTATGGAACTTTTAGAAGGCGTCAAAGAAAAGGTTGTGCCTGTTGGACGTTTGGATATGTTCACTTCTGGACTTTTGCTTCTTTCAAATGATGGTGATTTCGTATATAAAGTTACACATCCAAAACATGAAACAACTAAAACATATATTGTAAAAGTTAGAGGAATACCAACTGAAAAAGATTTAGAAAAACTTAGAAGGGGAATAAAAATTGAAGATTACATTACCTCTCCAGCTAGCAGAGTAGAGCTACTTTTGAAAGATAGGACTAACGATATTTCTCGAATTTTAATTGAAATTCACGAAGGAAGAAATAGACAAGTTAGAAAAATGTGCGAAGCAATTGGACTTTCAGTTATTGCACTTAAACGAGAGGCTGTTGGTGGAATTACTTGTGAAGGTGTTGAAAGAGGAAAATGGAGAAATTTAACTGAAGAAGAAGTTTCTAAAATTATGAATGCATAAAAATAGTCAAAAAAATATACAGCAAATTTATTTTTAAAATCAATGGTGATTAACGAATTACCAAGAAATATGAAATAATTTGCTGTATTTTTTTGTGTATAACTAGATAGAAAAGTTTGGATAAACCAGCATGCGTTATAATGTTTGATAAAAATTTATTTATTTTAATTCTGCAATTGTGACACCGTTATCGCCTTCACCGTAAACACCAAGACGATATGATTTAATATGAGGATTGCTTTTTAAATAATTTTGAACACCTGCACGAAGTTGACCTGTACCTTTGCCATGTACAATTCTTATGATGCTTAATCCAGAAAGATAAGCGTCGTCAATGTATTTGTCAAGTGTAGCTATTGCCTCATCAACAGTTAAACCTAAAAGCATTATTTCAGTAGAAATAGATTGAGTTTTGCTCTTAATATTTCTAGTTTCACGCAATTTAGTAGTCACTTTTTCAGCTTTATTTGCAGCTTTTTGTAAATTTGAAATGTGCATATTTAATTTCATCAAACCAGATTGAACTGTAACATTTCCGTTTTTGTCTGGCAAAGAAATGACGGTTGCATTCTGGTCTAAAGATGGAATATAAATTTCCATTCCTTTTGCAATTTCACTGGCTTTGATTTGGTTATTTACGTTATTTTTAGGGACTAATAAATCTTTTTGTAATTCCGAAATACTTTTCTTAATTTTTTGTCTATTTTCTTCAGCTTTTTTATATTGATCTTTCGAAGATTTTGTTTTTATTTCAATTAAATCTTTAATAATTTGATTGGCTTCTTGCTCTGCATCAATTAAAATATCTCTAGCTTCAACCTTAGCCTTACTTAGTATTTCAGACTTTTTGTTTGTAATTTCATTTTGCATTTTTTGAGCGGATTCTTTTAATGATTTTGCTTCAAGAAGCATTTTATCTGAAAGTTCTTTTTGCTCTTGAATTGCACGTTTATCTTGTTCAATAGTGGTTAATATATCTTCAAATTTTACATTTTCTTCTTTGATATATGAGTTAGCGTCGCCTAAAATTTTATCTGAAAGTCCTAATTTTTTCGAAATCAGAAAAGCATTACTTCTTCCAGGAACTCCAATTAGTAGGCGGTAAGTCGGAGCTAGTTTTTCAAAATCAAATTCGCAAGAAGCGTTTTCCATTCCAATTGTTTGAATAGCAAATGTTTTAAGTTCGCTAAAATGTGTGGTAGCAATTGTGCGGCAATCAAAGTCATGAAGATAGCTTAAAATAGCTCTGGCTAAGGCACTTCCTTCAACTGGGTCGGTTCCAGAACCCAACTCGTCGATAAGTACTAAATCATTTTTGCTGATGTTATTTGTTATATATACAATGTTTGTCATGTGTGCTGAAAAAGTACTTAAAGATTGTTCAATACTTTGTTCGTCGCCAATATCTGTGTAAATGTTATCAAATATGGCAATTTCTGAACTTTCTTTAGCTGGAATATGAAGACCCGATTGTGCCATTAACGTTAACAATCCAACAGTTTTTAAAGTGACAGTTTTTCCACCAGTGTTTGGACCAGTTATTACTAAACTATTAAATTCATCGCCAAGCCAAACATCAATTGGTACGACTGTTTTTGGATTTAATAAAGGATGTCTTGCACTTTTTAGATTAATGTATCCTTTTGTGTTTAGTTGTGGCTCAAAAGCTTCCATTTCAAGGGCTAATTTTGCTTTGGCAAAAACGAAATCAATTTTTCCAACTAACTCTACTGAGTGCGTAAGATCAACAGTTAGTGGACTAACCATTTGAGTTAATAAAGATAAAATTCGCTCTATTTCTTTTTGTTCTTTTAACTGCAATTCTTTGATTTCGTTATTAATATTGAAAACAGAAGTCGGCTCTATAAAAATTGTACTGCCAGATGCAGAGGAATCATGAACTAACCCTGTGATTTCATTTTTGTATTCTTGTTTTACAGGAATTACATATCTACCATTTCTGAAAGTTACAACAGAATCTTGCAAAAATTTAGAAGTTGCAGAAGAGTGAATCATGTCATTTAGTTTATCTTTTATTTTACTTTCTGCATCTCTAATTTGTTTCCTGATTTTATGTAATTCAGAACTTGCATAATCATCTAAATCATTATCAGTTTTAATACATCTAAAAATTTCATTTTCGAGATTTTTATTTGTATATATTGCTTCGAAAAGTTCATTAATAATTGTAATGTTGGTAATGTCGTCATCTTTATAGTATTGCTTGATTTCTCTAAAAATTTTCAGAGTGGTTGCAACAGTTAATAATTCTTCAATATTTAAAATGGCACCAACGTTTAATTTATCAGTAATATTTTTTGGATTTTTAATTGGAGATATTGGTGGTGTGTTTTTTCTTAATATGAATGAGCAAGCTTCAGAAGTTTCTTTTTGCATTTTTTGTATTTTATCCACATCTGAAACAGGAAGTAACTGAGCTGCGTATTCTTTTCCTATATAAGTTATAC
>CAZTCE010000030.1:0-9022 GCA_964612205.1 uncultured Eubacteriales bacterium
TTTGATATACTTATTTTGTGATAGCATTGTGGATGTTATCGGATGTTGAATAAGGAGGTATTTTAAAAATGCCGAATGGAAAAGTTGAAAGCTTCAAGAAGAAAAATCTTAGATTTTACAATAGCTTGCATAAAGGAATGATTGTTACAGGCAAGGTAAAAAACATTCAGCCTTATGGGGTTTTTGTAGAGTTACAAAAAGGAATTGTTGGTTTACTTCATATTGAACAGATTTCTGTTTCAAGGATTAAATCCCCAGAAGATTTTTTTAAAGTTGGAGATATTATAAACGTAAAAATAAAAAACATCGACAAAAACACTGGAAGAATAACTTTGAATTGTAAAGATTTATTTGGAACGTGGGAAGAAAATGTTAAAGACTTTTCAGAAAAGACGGTTGCTAAAGGAATTGTCAGAAATATTGAAAAGTTTGGAATCTTTGTTGAGCTTAAGCCGAATCTAGTTGGTTTGGCTGAAAATAAAAAGCAATCCGTTTCGTATGGTGATGAGGTTAATGTTTTAATTAAAAAGATATCACCTGAAACGAAGAAAATTAAACTAGTGATTCTAGATTAATTAAAGGAGGAAATTATAATGGTAGAAGATAATGCTATTAAATCTCGCAAATCGCCATTTGCGATGCGTGAAAATGAAATTAAGGTTTTTGATGGAAAAGATGGTTATGCATCAATAAATCAAGTTGTTTTTAAAATTGACAAGGGGTATATAAATGAATTGCATTTTCAAATTTTGGAAATCATAAATGAATTTGAGTTTATTACTTCTAGACAAATTTTTCAAATGCTTACATATAAAGGTTATGAAATAAAATCTCAAGATAAATTAAACAAAAAACTAGAAGATATGATAAAGAGCAAAATCATTACTAGATATTATTTTTCTAGTGACGAAGGTCAAGGCATTTATAGGGTTTATTGTTTGGATAAAGTTGGGAAATATCTTCTAAACACCAGAGATATTAAAACAACTTGGCAACCAACAGATAACACAAAGCCTGTGTATATGCTAAAAAGAAGAATCGCCGGCAACCAAGCAATAATTGCTTATATGCAAAAAGTTGGTGCGTTTAAAGGTTTTGTACTAAAACCAACGCTTTTTGCTAAACGTCAAAATGTAAAGTTTCAACCAACAGGTGGGCAAGTTATTCTTGTTAAAAATGATATAAAAGTTGATATCGTTTTTGAAGTAGTAAGAAGAAATGCTGGTTGGGAAGAAAAGTTTATGGAAAAAATAAAATTATATGAAGAGTTTTATGCTAATTTCCAAGCTAAAGATTGTGGTTTTGATAAGAAACCTCAATTAATTATAATCGGCGAAGACGATGAGCATATAGTTGAAATTTTCAAAGCATATAAAAGAATTAATGCTGAAATGAAAGGCATTGAAGTTTATTACACAACTGATTTAAGACAATTAGAACCTGAGATGGATAAAACGCTTATTAATTTTAGACAAGATCCTGAAACAGGAAGATATAAAATGGATATGCTTCAACAATTTCCACTATTAGAAAAATAAGATTTGAAACTACGATGCACGTTTAACGTGAAAATGCTATCAGAATAAAACAGTTAAACATTGTTAAAAGGTATGGTTATGATGTAGCCATATCTTTTTTTGTTTTGTATATTAAGCTTTGTTATTATAAAATTGTTTAAGTAGAAAAACTTATAGAAGACATTTATATTGACCTTGCAAAACCAGATAATAAATGGTATTATTTGGTTGGAGATTTGGGAGAGCAAGTGCTTGATGCAATTGAGCAAGTGTTCAATAATCCAGACTCGATTGATGCAGTTAATAATACTTGTGGAGGGACAGTAAATGGTATAAAGATACGTTTGAACTTTAATTCTTCGAATGAAATTATATCAGCATATCCTGTATTGTAATCGGAAAGGAGAATAAAAAAGTATATGTTAAAAGATTATAAACTTAGTGACAATGGCTATTATTTGTTTATGCATTTCGATAATATATCGGATGTAAAAGGTGACAAGAATACCCTTTCTGCTTGGTTAAGTTATGATGTGGAAAACTATCATCCAATATTAGATGATGTTATTAAAGTCCTTGATGGCAATTCAGAATATGAAGAACTTTGGTGTAATCTTTTTACAGCAGATGTTTATAAAGATTACACCGAGATTCATTCTAATTTTGGTGATATTATGCCACATAAGCCTTGCAAAGTTCCTACACCATTACTTCGAGAAATTATTGAAGTGTGGCTTGAAGAACGAGAGAAGTACTACGCTAATAAGAAATAAACCTTAGAAAAAGTCTGGAATGTGAGTTAATTAATTCACATTCTAGTTTTTTTATACAAATTAGAAAAAATGTTTTTATCGTGAATTTATATTTTTTTATTGCCAAGATTTTTTATTATTGATAAAATATATGTGTAAATAGACAAAATTCGGCAAACTTAAGAAAAAAGCAATAAAAAACAAAGGAGGATAAAAAATGTTAAAATCAAATGTTGGTTGGAGTACTAATGAAAGTAGTTATGATGCAGGTAAAGAAGCTGCAAGCAAAGCAGTTGTTGATTTAGTTCAAACGAAAGTTGCTTTTTTGTATACTTCTGCAGATAACAAAGTTGAAGAAGTTTTAAATGGTGCTAAGTCTGAACTTGGAACAGCTCCGATTATTGGCTGTACATCAAGTGGCGGAATAATTGTTCCAGATGGCTTTATTTCATCTGAGCATGGTTTCGCAGGAATTATGGCTTTTGGCGATCCTGATTTAACAGTTGGTGTTGCTGCATCTCCTAGAAAAAATTGCCCAAGAAAAACTGGTGCGGAAGTTGCTAGAGAAGCAATGAGAAAAGCTGGAAGAGAAGATGCTCCTGCATATTTCTATATGGTTGCATCTCCTGCCGAGGAAGAAAGCTATGTAAAAGGAATTGAAGATGTTATTGGTAGAGTTCCATTTTTCGGTGGTAGTGCCGCTGACAACACAGTAAGTGGTGAATGGTCAATATTCACAGGTGAAACTGTATTTTCAGATGGTGTTGCTGTTGCATTCTTCTACACAGATAAGAAAATGTCTAATGTTTATACGGGTGCTTATAATGAAACAAGTGATGTTGGTATTATCACAAAAGTTGATGGAAAAAGAAGACTTATGGAAATAGACGGCAAGCCTGCTGTTAAAAAATATTCTGAATGGACGAAGAAAACAGAGAAAAAACTTGCAGGTGGTAATCTTCTTGTTGAAACAATCCTTTCACCTTTAGGTGTTAAAGATAGGCTTGGTGATTTAGTGGCTATTCGTCACCCAATGTTTGCAAATGAAGATGGTTCTATGAACATAGGAAATGACTTAGCAACAGGTACTGCTGTTATTAGAATGGAAGCAACTGTTGATGAGCTTATTGATTCTACTGAAAATGCAATGAAAGAAGTTAAAGAAACTTTAGGATGTGAGCCTGGTGCTTATTTATTAGTTCATTGTGGCGGTAGAAAATTAGGCATTGGTGATAGAATTGAAGAAGTTGTTGCAAAAATAAAGAAAGAAGCTAATGGTGTTCCTTTCATGACTATATTTACTTTTGGTGAATATGGTGTTAGAGATCACGGTACAAATACTTGTGGCGGATTAATGCTATCATTTACTGGATTTAGTAAATGAAGGTCTGACGAGAGAAAAGCTTTAGATTGTAGTATTTGTAGAGATAGCAAATGCGGTCTAAGCATTTCATCTCGCCCTAACGGGATAGTTTCGGAAAATAAAAAAACGAAAGGAGCATGTAGTATGAAAAATTTGATTGGCTATGAGTGGAAAGAAGCTTCGAATGGAGCGGTTATCGAAGTTATTAATCCTGCTACTCAAGAGCTTATTGATACTGTGCCAAATGTGACTTTAGAAGATGTAGATGCAGCAGTTAATGTTGCTTGCGTTGAGCAAAAGAAATGGGCTTTAGTGCCTATTCACGAAAGAGCTGAAAAACTTTATAAATTTGTTGAATTGGTTGAAAGAGATAAGGAGCGTTTAGCTAGACTTTTATCTAACGAAACCGGTAAACCTATCAAAGAGGCAAGAGGCGAAATTGCAAATGTTAAAATTGGTGTGACAGCTTTTGTTGAAAGAGCTAAACACCTATATGATACAAGTATTCCTTGTGGTCAAGAAGCAGGTCAAGAAAAAACAATGCAAATAACAAAGAGATATCCTCTTGGTGTTATTGCAGCAATTATACCATTTAATTTTCCTAGTGATTTGTTTTGCCAAAAAGTGCCACCAGCACTTATGATGGGAAATAGCATAATTGTCAAACCTTCTAATTACAATCCTTTGACACTTATTGAATACACAAAACTAATGATTGAAGCTGGTGTTCCAGCTGGTGTAATTCAAGTTTTAACAGGAGATGGACCTGTTGCAGGACAAGCTTTAGCAGCTCATCCAAAAGTACATTTAGTTTCTCTAACTGGTAGCACTGCTGCTGGAATTCAAACAATGGGCACAGCTTCTAAAAATTTAACTCACGTTATGCTTGAACTTGGTGGAAATGATGCGTTCATTATGCTTGAAGATGGAGATATGGATTTGGCTGTTAAAGAAACAATTTGGGGTAGACTTTATAATGCAGGACAAGTTTGTTGTGCAAGCAAACGTTTCTTAATTCACAATTCTAGAAAGGCTGAATTTATTGAGAGAATGAAAGAGGTTATTTCTAATTTGAAAGTTGGAAATCCAGCAGAAGAAGACACAGATATGGGACCAGTTATTAATTTAAATGCTGCTAAAAGAATTGAAGAGCAAGTAAATGAGATGGTTAGACAAGGTGCAACAATTGCTTGTGGCGGAAAAAGAGAGGGAGCTTTCTATTATCCAACAATTCTTGACAATGTGACTAGAGATATGGATGTTGCAAAAGATATGGAAATTTTTGGACCTGTTATTTCTGTTATTGGATTTGACACAGTAGATGAAGCAGTTGAAATTGCAAATCAATCTTCTTTCGGACTTTGTGGAAGTGTAATTACAAATAATTATCCTTTAGGAATGAAAGTTGCTGATAGATTAGAATGTGGCGGTGCTATTGTAAATGGTGCAAGTTTCTATCGTTCTTTTGAAATGCCTTTTGGTGGCTGGAAACAAAGCGGAATAGGCAATGAAGGAGTTCTAACAACACTTCAAGAAATGAGCAGAATGAAAACAATAATTATGAAAAATATATTATAAGATAGTAAAATGGGCTGTAAATTTATTTACAGTCTATTTTTATGCAATATAAAAAGTTATTGCATAGCTTTAGATATCTATTTTTGCAAAAGAATTGCAACTATCAAATGAACTTTGTCTTAAAATTATTGAAAAATGGCATATAATATTTTATAATTAACTTGTAATTCGGAAGGAGGAATTATTTATGAAAATTTTATTAACTGGTGGAGCTGGCTATATTGGCTCACATACGGCTGTTGAATTATCTAACGCAGGACACGAGGTGGTTATCGGAGATAATTATTCAAATAGCAAACCAGAAGTTATTGGAAAATTAAAACAAATTACAGGCAAGGAAATTAAAGCTTATGATATAGATTTTACAAATCAAGAAGATACTTTTAAGCTTTTTGAAGCTGAGGATTTTGATGCAGTTATTCATTTTGCAGGGCTAAAAGCGGTTGGTGAATCTTGCGTTATGCCTATTGAATATTATAGAAATAATATAGTTTCAACTTTAAATATTGCTGAAGCAATGAAAAAATATCAAGTAAATAGCTTGGCTTTTAGCTCTTCTGCAACTGTTTATGGTGTGCCTAAAAAGTTGCCTTTAAAAGAAGGAATGCCGACTTCGTGCACAAATCCATATGGTTGGACTAAACTTATGAATGAACAAATTTTGACTGATATTGCAAGAGCAAATCCTGCATTTTCAATTGTTTTACTTAGATATTTTAATCCTATTGGTGCACACGAAAGTGGATTAATTGGCGAAGATCCTCACGGAATTCCTAATAATCTTATGCCTTACATAGCTAAAGTTGCAAAAGGTGTGCTTCCTGAGTTAAATGTTTTTGGAAACGATTATCCAACAAAAGATGGAACTGGTGTCAGAGATTATATTCACGTTACCGATTTAGCTTTAGGACATTTAAAAGCAATTGAATATGCTGAAAAGCATAGGGGAGTTGAAACATTTAATTTAGGAACCGGAACAGGTTATTCAGTGCTTGAACTTGTAAATACTTTTTCTAAAGTTAACGGTATCGAAGTTCCTTATAGAATCACTGAAAGAAGAGATGGTGATGTTGCTGAATGCTATGCAGATGCAGGCAAGGCAAAAGAAATGTTAAATTGGGTTGCAACTAAGAATTTGGAAGATATGTGTAGAGATACTTGGAATTTTACGAAGAATAATTAATTCTTAAAATGGTTGTAAAATTACGGCTTTCAATGTATAATGAATTAAAGTATTTTATGGAAGAAAAGGTTACTTATGGAAAAAATTTTGAAAGATAGTTATATATATAAAATTTGTGTTTTTCTAAAGAACTGGTTTAAGAAAATATTTTCTCAAAGTGCATTTGTTCAGCTATTTATGAAAGATACTTTTAAAAATGTTCAATTTGAAAATTCGATAATTGTAAAGTTAGAAAATTGGTTTTTGAAATGGATCAGATTAATAGCAAAGAAATTAAAATTTGATAAAATTTTTGAAAACAGCATATTCGCAAAGCCATTGATTTGGATATCTTTGGCTATTGCGGTTGCACCAGTTTTGCCAACTATGATGGTGTTGGTTTTAGTTTTGGCTTCGGCCCTTTCATTTGTTTTAATGGCAAGCATTACGCCTGATTTTAAATTTAAACATTACAAAATAAATATTTGGATATTTGCTTTTGCTGTTGTAATTGCAATATCTGCTTTGATATCAATTTCAATGGCAGAAAGTATTCAAATTGCTTTGCTTATGATTGCATTTGTATTATCATATTTTATTGTCATAAACGTTGTGACAAGCCGAAAACAGTTAAAAATAATTTTATATATTTTAACTATTGTTGCAACTTTGACGGCAATTTATGGAATTTATCAATATGTTTTTGGCGATGTTTATGCTCAGGCTTGGCTTGATAGCGAAATGTTTGAAGATATTAAAATGAGAGTATATTCGACTTTAGAAAATCCTAATGTATACGGAGAGTACTTATTGCTTGTGATTCCAATGATGGTTGGCTTGCTTTGGACTGAAAAAGGTTGGAAGAAAAAAATATTTTTATTTGCTTGCGTGTGTATCTCTGGATTAGCACTTGTGCTTACTTTTTCTAGAGGATGCTGGCTTGGAATTTTATTTGCACTTGCAATTTTAGCAGTTATCATAGATAAAAGGTTTATTTGGCTTGGAGTTGTTTTGCTTTTGAGTTTTCCGTTCATTTTGCCTGATACAATAATCAATAGATTTATGAGCATAGGCAATATGCAAGATTCTTCTACATCTTATAGAGTTTATATCTGGATGGGAACTTTAGCAATGCTTAAGGATTATTGGCTTTCTGGCGTTGGTATGGGAATTACAAGCTTTAATACAATATATCCTTTATATTCATATCACAACATTTCAGCGCCACATTCGCATAATTTATATTTGCAAGTGGTAGTTGAATATGGAATAGTTGGTTTCATAATAATGGTTGGTGTGATGTATAATTATTTTAAAGAAATTATTAGAAGTTTAAATGCAAAGAAAAATATTGTTTTAAGTGGTTTAATGTCTGGTATGTTTGGCTTTTTGTTGCAAAGTATGACTGACCATACATGGTATAATTATAGGGTTGTTTTTATGTTTTGGATAATTATTGGTCTTTCAATGGTTGCGTCTGAAATAAATAATAAGGAGAAGTTAAATGATAAAGGTTGTTAATGTAATTAGTGATACAAATATTGGCGGGGCTGGAAAATGCCTTATTAACTTTTGCAAAAATTATGATAAAGAAAAGTTTGAGGTTGTTGTCATACTGCCAAAAGATAGTTTACTAAAGGAAAAATTACAAGATACTGGAATTAAAATAATTGAGTTAGATGGTTTAAAAGACAAATCGTGGGATTTCAAAGCTTTATTCAAACTTATAAAAGTGTTAAAGCAAGAGTCGCCTGACATTTTGCATACACATTCGTCTGTCACTGCTCGTTTAGCTGGCAAATTCTTAAAAGATTGCAAAATAGTTTTTACAAGGCATTCTGTTTTTCCTGTAAAAGCTTGGGTTAAAAGTTTGCCTGGCAGATGTGTGTATAAATTTTTGAATGAAACTTTATCTGACAGAATTATTGCTGTGGCAGAAGCTGCAAAAGAAAATTTAACTGATGGTGGAATTTCTCCCGAAAAAGTTGATGTTGTTCTTAATGGCGTTGATAAAATTGAAGAAACTACGCTTGAAGAAAAAAATAAATTAAAACAAAAATTGAATATTCAAAATGATGAATTTGTTGTTGGAATCTTAGCAAGACTAGATAAAGTAAAAGGACATGAATATTTTATTGATGCGGCTAAATTAATTTTAGATGAAAAAAAGATTAAAGCTAAATTTTTGATTTTAGGCACAGGCACTGAAGAAGAAGCATTAAAGAAAAAAGTGAATGAGTTAAAATTAGACAAAAACATTATTTTTACAGGTTTTGTTGAGAATGTAAAAGATTATATAAATATTTTTGATATTCAAGTAAATTGTTCTTATGGAACAGAAGCAACAAGCCTTGCTTTGCTTGAAGGAATGAGCATTGGAGTTCCAGCAGTTGTTACTGATTATGGTGGAAATTCTGGCGTTATAAAAAATGGTGAAAATGGATATTTAGTTCCAATAAAATCTCCAAGAGATACTGCAGATAGCATAGTTAGGATACTAACTAATGAAGATTTGAAAAAATACATGAAAAAAAGATGTATTGAAATTTATGAAGAAAAATTTACTGTTGAGAAATATGCTAGAAATATTGAAAGGATTTATAGTGAAATGGAAGTTGAACCAAAAATTAAAAGAATTAATGTGTTAGAT
>CAZTCE010000031.1:0-8908 GCA_964612205.1 uncultured Eubacteriales bacterium
CTATTATATATTAAAAGTTAATAATTGTCAACGTTTTGCATTCTATTTTTGTTCTATTTATCGTATTCAAATAAGTCTCCTAATGGTTTTGCTTCGTTTAGTCTTTTTATTGCTTCTGCAAATAGTGGTGCTATTGATACTACTTTTATTTTATCTATCATTTTTTCTGGTTCAATTGGAATTGTATTTGTTACTACTAATTCTTTAATTGGGGATTTTGCTATTCTTTCTATTGCTGGTCCTACTAATACTCCATGTGTTGCTCCTGCATATATTTCTTTTGCTCCGTGTTTTTCTAATATATGTGCTGCTTCTACTAAAGTTCCTGCTGTACTTACTTCGTCATCAAATATTACTGCTGTTTTGCCTTCTATGTCTCCTATTATATTTGTTGCTACTGCATTATCGTTATTTGATTCTCTTCTTTTATCTATTAATGCTAATGGACATTCAAAAAATTTTGAATATTTGTATGCTTTTTTTGAGCTTCCTGCATCTGTTGCCACAACTACCATATCTTTTATTTGTTTTTCTTGGAAATATTTTTCTAATAAATGTTTTGCTGTTACTCTATCACATATTATATTAAAATATGCTTGGATTGCTGGATTGTGTAAATCACATGTAAGTACATGGTCTACTCCTGCTGCTTCTAATAATGTTGCCATTAATTTTGCTGTTACTGGCACTCTTGATTGATCTTTTTTGTCTGATCTTGAATATATAAAATATGGTAATACTGCTGTTATTCTTTTTGCTCCTGCTCTTTTTGCTGCTTCAACTGTTATTAATAATTCCATAATTCTTTCATTTACTGGTGGTTGTGTTGTTTGTACTATGTATACATCTTTTTCTCTTACTGTTTCTTTTAATTGTACAAAGCTGTTGTCATTTGCGAATTTAAATGAGTCTTTTTTTCCCATTTCTATTCCTAAATTATCACATATTTCTTTTGTAAATTCTTCTGCAGAATTGCAGGCAAAAACTTTAATATCGTTCATGCTTATCCCCCTATTCAAAATTATTAGTTTTTCACTTTTTTTGTCGGATTTTAACATATTTATTGTAACATTACATTGCAAGCATTTCAACTAAAAACAAAAATTATTTTTTTTATTTTTTTGAATGCCAAAAATTTAAATTTAAGAAATTTCTGCGATGCATTCGGGCGGACAGGGTCGTCCGCCCCTACTAATTCTAGTCCGTCCGAAAAAGGAAAAAATTCTAGCCCATTCAAAATGGAAAAGGCCTCAATAGATTTTTAATATCTATTGAGGTCTTGTTTTATTCTACTGTTTCTACTGTTTGTTCTTCTTGGTCTTCTGTGTTTATTTTTATATCTCTGTATTTTTTCATTCCTGTTCCTGCTGGAATTAGTTTTCCTATGATTACGTTTTCTTTTAGTCCTATTAATGAGTCTACTTTTCCTTTTATTGCTGCTTCTGTTAATACTCTTGTTGTTTCTTGGAATGATGCTGCTGATAAGAAGCTTTCTGTTGCTAATGATGCTTTTGTTATACCTAGTAATGCTCTTGTTCCTGTTGCTGGTCTTAGTCCTTCTTCTTTGATTTTTTCGTTTTCTTCATTGAATTCGTTAATATCTACTAATGAACCTGCAAACATTGATGTATCACCATTGTCGTCAACTCTAATTCTTTTTAGCATTTGTCTTCCTATTACTTCGATATGTTTATCGTTTATATCAACACCTTGGTTTCTATAAACTTTTTGTACTTCTGATGTTAGGTAGTTGTATACTCCTTCTGGTCCTTTTATGTCTAGTATTTCGTTTGGATTTATTGATCCTTCTGTAATTGGATCTCCAGCTTTTATTTGGTCTCCTTCTTTTACTTTTAGTTTTGAACCAAAGCTAATTGCATATGTTTTTGAGTTTTCTTTGCTTGTAACTGTAACTTCTTTTCTCTTTTTAACTTCTTCTATTTTTACTGTTCCATCGATTTCAGAAATTACTGCTAATCCTTTTGGTTTTCTTGCTTCAAATAACTCTTCAACCCTAGGTAGACCTTGTGTAATATCTCCTCCTGCTACACCACCTGTATGGAATGTTCTCATTGTAAGCTGTGTACCTGGTTCACCAATTGATTGTGCAGCTATAATTCCAACTGCTTCTCCTATGTTTACTTCTTTTCTTGTTGCAAGTCCCATACCATAACATTTAGCACATACACCATGTTTTGTTTTACATTCTAATACTGAACGAACTTCTACTTTTTCTATTCCAGCATTTATAATTTTATCTGCTATGTCTGGTGTTATTAGTGTGTCGTTATCTACTATTAGTTCTCCTGTTGTTGGGTTTGTTATGTCATGAAGTGCATATCTTCCTATTAATCTTTCATGTAATTTTTCTATTATTTGATTTCCGTCTTTTATGTCTGCTATTTCTATTCCTTCTGTTGTTCCACAGTCATGTTCTCTTACGATTATGTCTTGTGCAACGTCAACTAATCTTCTTGTTAAGTAACCTGAATCGGCTGTTCTTAAAGCTGTATCTGCTAAACCTTTTCTAGCACCGTGTGAAGAAATAAAGTATTCTAAAACGTCTAGTCCTTCTCTAAAGCATGATCTAATTGGTATTTCAACTGCTTTACCTGATGTATTAGCCATAAGTCCACGCATACCTGCAATTTGACGTAATTGGTTCATATTACCTCTTGCTCCAGATTGTGCCATCATGTATATTGGGTTTAATTCGTCAAAATTATCTTTCATTGCTTCTGTAACGTCATTTGTTGCTTTTTCCCATATTTTGATTATTGATGAATATCTTTCATCTTCTGTTATTAAACCACGTTTATATTGTTTCCATACATCTTCTACTTGTTTTTCACTGTCTGCTAAAATTTTCTTTTTAGCTTCTGGAACGGCAACATCATGTACAGATACTGTAAATGCACCTTTTGTAGCATATTTATATCCTAATGTTTTTATATAGTCTAATAATTCTGCTGATCTGTTTAGTCCATGTTTGTCTATACATTTTGCAATAATTGTTCCTAAGTTCTTTTTCATAACTGGGAAGTCTATTTCTAAGTCAAATTCTGTTTCTGGGTTTGTTCTATCTACAAATCCTAAATCTTGTGGGATTTCTTGGTTGTATATAAGTCTTCCTACTGTTGTTACTATTGTTTTTGTTTTTTCTTCCCCTTCTATTTCTTTTGTTAGTCTTACTTTTACTTTAGCATGTAATCCTAAATCTCCATTTTGGTAAGCAAGTAATGCTTCGTCAACGTCTTTAAAATACATACCTTCACCTTTTTCGCCATCTACTTGCATTGTTAGATAGTAACTTCCAAGTATCATATCTTGTGTTGGTACTGTAACTGGCTTACCATCTTGTGGTTTTAAAAGGTTGTTTACAGATAACATTAAATATCTTGCTTCTGCTTGTGCTTCTGGTGATAATGGAACGTGAACTGCCATTTGGTCACCGTCAAAGTCAGCGTTAAATGCTGTACAAACTAATGGGTGAAGTTTTATTGCTCTTCCTTCTACTAGTACTGGTTCAAATGCTTGTATACCTAATCTATGTAGTGTAGGAGCACGGTTTAGCATTACTGGATGGTCAGTAATTACTTCTTCTAATATATCCCATACTTCTGGTCTTAATTTTTCTACCATTCTTTTTGCATTTTTTATGTTGTGTGCTAATCCTCTTCCAACTAATTCTTTCATTACAAAAGGTTTAAATAGCTCTATTGCCATTTCTTTTGGAAGTCCACATTGATAAATTTTTAGTTCTGGTCCAACTACTATAACTGAACGTCCTGAATAGTCAACACGTTTTCCTAGTAAGTTTTGACGGAAACGTCCTTGTTTTCCTTTTAGCATATCTGATAAAGATTTTAATGCTCTGTTTCCTGCTCCTGTTACTGGTCTTCCACGTCTTCCGTTATCTATTAATGCATCTACAGATTCTTGTAACATTCTTTTTTCATTTCTTACAATTATTTCTGGTGCGCCTAATTCTAATAGTCTTTTTAATCTGTTGTTTCTGTTTATAACTCTTCTGTATAAATCATTTAAATCTGATGTTGCAAATCTTCCACCATCTAATTGAACCATTGGTCTTAATTCTGGTGGTATAACTGGTACAACATTCATTATCATCCATTCTGGTTTATTTCCTGATAATCTAAAGCTTTCTACTGTATCTAATCTTTTTATAAGTTTTGCTCTTTTTTGTTCGCTTGCTTTTTCTATTTCTTTTTTTAGTTTTGCAGATAATTTTTCTACATCTACTTCTTGTAATAATGTTCTTATTGCTTCTGCACCCATTTTTGCAACAAATGAACCTTTACCAAATTTTTCTTCTGCTTCTCTATATTCTTTTTCTGTTAATATTTGGCATTTTGTTAAATCTGATGTTCCTTTGTCTATTACTATATATGATGCAAAATATATAACTTTTTCTAGACTTCTTGGTGAAATGTCTAATACTAAGGCTATTCTACTTGGAATTCCTTTGAAATACCAAATGTGTGCAACTGGTGCTGCAAGTTCAATGTGCCCCATTCTTTCACGTCTTACTTTTGATTTTGTTACTTCTACACCACATCTATCGCATATTATTCCTTTATATCTTACTCTTTTATATTTTCCACAATGACATTCCCAGTCTTTTGTAGGTCCAAATATTTTTTCACAGAATAAACCATCTTTTTCTGGTTTTAATGTTCTATAATTTATTGTTTCTGGTTTTTTTACTTCTCCCTTTGACCATTCTCTAATTTTCTCAGGAGATGCAAGTCCTATTTTAATTCTGTCAAAAACTTCTAAATCAACCATTTTATATTCTCCTTTCTTATTATATAATCTTAATCTATGTCGTCATAAGAATCGTCTATATCTACATCGTCTTCGAACAATACATCTTCATTAAAATCAATATCGTCCTCATCAAATTCGTCTTCTTCTTCGATTGGCTCTCCTTCTTCATTTTCAATAATCATGCCATCTGCAAGACTATCATCTTCGACAACTGGCCCTGTGATGTTCAATGTAACTTCATCATCACCAATATCTTCAAGAATCTCAACCTCATTCTCATCACTTTGATTATATAATCTAATATCTAAGCCCAAGCTTTGTAGCTCTTTAACCAATACTCTAAAGCTTTCTGGGATTCCTGGTTCAGGGATATTTTCTCCCTTAACAATTGCCTCATAAGTTTTTACTCTTCCTACAACGTCATCTGACTTAACAGTCAAAATTTCTTGTAGTGTGTAAGCAGCACCATAAGCCTCTAATGCCCAAACTTCCATTTCACCAAATCTCTGTCCACCGAATTGTGCTTTACCACCAAGTGGTTGTTGTGTAACCACTGCGTAAGGTCCAGTAGAACGAGCGTGAATTTTATCATCAACTAAATGGTGTAGTTTTAACATATACATTATACCAACTGTAACTTCATGATCAAATGGTTCACCAGTTCTTCCATCATAAAGAATAGTTTTACCTGATTCAGGAAGACCTGCTTTTTCAAACATCTCTTTGAAATCATCATCATTTGCACCATCAAATACTGGAGTTGCAATTTTAAATCCTAAGGCTCTTGCTGCGTAACCTAAGTGAACTTCCAAAACCTGACCAATGTTCATACGAGATGGAACTCCAAGTGGGTTAAGTACAATTTCAAGTGGTGTACCGTCTGGTAAGAATGGCATATCTTCTTCTGGTAATATTCTTGAAATAACACCTTTATTACCATGACGTCCAGACATTTTATCACCAACAGAAATTTTTCTCTTTTGAGCAATATAAACTCTAATTACTTCATTTACACCTGTGCCTAATTCGTCAGAATTTTCTTTTGTGAAAATCTTAACATCAACGATTGTTCCATAAGCACCGTGTGGGCAACGAAGTGATGTATCTCTAACTTCTCTAGATTTCTCACCAAAAATAGCACGAAGTAATCTTTCTTCAGCTGTAAGTTCAGTTTCTCCTTTTGGAGTAACCTTACCAACTAGTAAATCACCAGATTTAACTTCTGCACCAATTCTAATGATACCTCTATCGTCTAAATCTTTAAGAGCATCCTCACCAACGTTTGGAATATCTCTAGTAATTTCTTCAGGTCCTAATTTTGTATCTCTACATTCACAGTCATATTCTTCAATGTGGATTGATGTTAAAGCATCTTCTTTAACAAGTTTTTCACTAATCAAAATAGCATCCTCGTAGTTGTAACCTTCCCAAGTCATGAAACCAACTAAGATATTTCTACCAAGTGCTAACTCGCCTTTATCTGTTGAAGGTCCATCACAAATGATTTGACCTTTCTTAATTTTTTCGCCTTTAACAACAATTGGTCTTTGGTTTGAACATGTACCTTGGTTTGAACGTCTGAACTTTGTAAGGTTATATGTATCTAAACCTGTTTTTGTTTTAATAACAATTTGGTTTCCTGTAACTTTTTCAACAACACCATCGTTTTCAGCAATTAAGCAAACTCCTGAATCTTTAGCTGTTCTGTATTCCATACCAGTTCCAACGATAGGTGAATCAGTTTTAATAAGTGGCACTGCTTGACGTTGCATGTTTGCACCCATTAGTGCACGTTTAGCATCATCATGCTCCAAGAATGGAATAAGTGCTGCACCAACTGATACTAATTGCTTTGGTGAAACATCCATCAAATCAACTTGATCAGGCGCAACCTCCATAAGTTCATCTCTATATCTAACTTTTATTTTTGTGTTTATAAATCTTCCCTTTTCATCTAAAGGTTCGTTTGCTTGAGCGATGATGTATTTATCTTCTTCTTCAGCACCAAAATATCTAATTTCATCTGTTGCAGCGCCCTTTTTCTTATCAACAATTCTATATGGAGTTTCAATGAAACCATATTTATTGATGATTGCATAAGTTGAAAGCGAACCAATAAGACCAACGTTTGGTCCTTCTGGACTTTCAATAGGACAAAGTCTTCCATAGTGAGAATGGTGAATATCTCTAACTTCAAACCCAGCTCTATCTCTAGACAAACCACCAGGTCCTAATGTTGAAATTCTTCTCTTATGAGTAAGCTCTGTTAATGGGTTGTTCTGATCCATGAATTGAGACAATTGGCTGCTTCCAAAGAATTCTCTAATTGTTGAAACAACAGGTTTAATATTAACCAAAGATTGTGGTGTAACAACATCTAAATCTTGAACCGCCATTCTTTCTCTAACAACTCTCTCAAGTCTAGTCATACCAATTCTAAATTGATTTTGTAACAATTCACCAACACATCTAACTCTTCTGTTTCCTAAGTGGTCAATGTCATCTTTATATCCGATTCCATGTGCCAAATTGTTAAGATAGTTTATTGAAGCAATCATATCTTCTTTTGTGATATGGTTTGGTAATAATCTATCATAATTTTCTTCTAAAACTTTGTATAAATCTTTTGAATCTGTTGTGTCTAAAATTTCTTTTAACACAGCATAATTAACTCTCTCTTCAAAATCTAACTCACTTAAATCACCGTCAACAAAACTAGAAATCCAAACTGTGCCGTTACCAATTACTTTAACAAGCTTGTCTTCAACTTTAACTGTAACTTCGTTGATACCAGCTTCTTGAATTTCTTCAGCAACTTTTTCAGTAATCATTTTATCTTTTGACACTAAAACTTCACCAGTTTCTGGATTTACAATTCTTTCAGCAGAAATCTGACCGGCAATTCTCTTCGCAATAGAAAGCTTATCGTTATATTTAAAACGACCAACTCTTGTTAAATCATATCTTCTAGGATCGAAGAATAACATGCTCATTAAATTTCTAGCAGCTTCAACAGAAGGCATTTCACCTGGTCTTAATTTTTTGTAGATTTCAATTAAAGCTTCCTCTTCTGTTTTAATTGGATCTTTAGCTAAAGTTTCAACAATTCTTTCATCTTCGCCAAATAACTCTAAAATTTGACTATCAGTAGAAATACCAATTGCTCTTAAAAATAGTGTAACAGGTAATTTTCTAGCTTTATCAATTCTAATGCTGAATACATCGTTTGAATCAGTTTCAAACTCTAACCATGCACCACGGTTTGGCATAATTGTTGCTGTGTATAGCTTTTTACCGATTTTGTCATAAGACATATCATAGTAGCAACCTGGTGAACGAACCAACTGAGAAACGATAACTCTTTCAGCACCATTTATGATGAAAGTACCGTAATCAGTCATAACAGGGAAATCACCCATAAATAACTCTTGCTCTTTTACTTCTCCTGTTTCCTTGTTGATTAATCTAACTTTAACTTGCAATCTTGTAGAATAAGTTGTGTTTCTTGCCTTAGCTTCATCAATTGAATACTTTGTTTCTTCGTTAAAATGAAAATCAACAAATTCAAGCATAAGCTTACCAGAATAATCAGTTATTGGTGAACATTCCATAAGAACTTCCTTTAACCCTTTCTGAATGAACCATTGGTAAGAATCTTTTTGAACTTGAATAAGGTTTGGCATTTCAATTACATCTTGAATGTTGCCAAAATACATTCTGCTAGTTTTCTCGCTCTTTACTTCACGCATAAATATTATCACCTCTAGTTAATTTAATTTTTTAAAACTCTCTTGCTTGCCATCACGCAATTAATCATTAACTCAAACTACATTCAAGATGCTACGCGAAGTCACCATTTCTTTTGTTAACTTGAAGAGAAATTAACCTAAAAACGCTTTCTTTAGGGTTGTATAAACAAAATACTAACTTTTTGATTTTTGAGCACGCCAAAAAGACAATAAAAAGGCAATCGCCGGTTTAAAACCGCCAATTACCTATCATTACTTATTTTGTTTATTATAGAATAACGTTTTTATATTAATCAACCCTTACTTAATACATTATTGCTAATATTTTAGCATATTTTACCCAGCTCTGTCAAGCAAATTTGCGCAAT
>CAZTCE010000032.1:0-8681 GCA_964612205.1 uncultured Eubacteriales bacterium
GGATTAATAAAAGCTGCTGTAAATGCAATTGGTTCTACTTTTGGTGACCAATTTTTAGATGGTATTAAATGTGAAGATATGGGTAACGACATCTTGATGAAAAGAATTTCAGATAGCGATGGAACTATTGCTCAAAAAAGCCGTATAATCGTTGCACCAGGACAAGTTGCTGTTATTTATGATAGTGGAAAAGTCATGGATGCTACTGCTGAACCGGGAGTATATACTTTTGATTCTAATTCAACGCCATCTTTCTTTGGTGGAAGTTTTGGTGCAGTATTTAAAGAAATGTGGGATAGATTTAAGTTTGGTGGTGCAATCAGTAAAGACCAAGCTGTATATTTCTTTAATGCAAAAGAAATTATTGGAAATAAGTTTGGAACACCTAATCCTATTCCATATAAAGATTGGGGGCATGCTCTATTAAATGCTAGAACGGGCGGATTTACACCAATGAGATTAGACATTAAATGTTTTGGTACATACACTTTCAAAATTTGCGACCCTGCAAGGTTTATGAGTGAAATTGCTGGAAGTGGTGATGAATATAGAAAAGATCAACTAGTTGAGCAAATGCGTTCAGAAGTTTTGGCGGCATTTACAAATGTGTTAAATAGCCTGGGTGAAGATGAACATAAAATTGAGGCTTTATCTTTGCCAAATAAAACAGATGAAATCAAGCAAATTATGAGTGATTCTATTTTTGACGCAGCAATTAGAAATAGAGGAATTTCACTTGTTGCTTTTGCTATTGAAAGTGTGACATTGACTGAAGAATCTAAAACAAAAATTGATAATTACGAATTGGCAGGCGATCAATATCAACAACAAGGCACTCTTACAAGTGCTTATGCACAAGCTGTTCAAGATGCTGCCAAAAATTCTAATGGTGCGATGAATGGTTTTATGGGAATTGGTATGATGAATATGGCAGGAAGCAATGCGTTTGGTAATGCTGTTCAAAATGTTGGAAATAGTGCCGTTTATAATACTCCAAATGGTGCAAATCCAATACCTGGTCCAACAGCCCCAGTGAAAACTAAAGTGGCAGAAGCACCTGTAATTGTTGAAAAGCAAGAAACTAGCCCAACGGTTGCTAAAGAAAAAGTGGCACCAGTTTTAGTTCAAGAATGGATTTGCACTTGTGGAAAGAAAAATTCAGGGAAGTTTTGTGAAGAATGTGGAACTAAAAAAGAGGATGCATTAAATGCACAAAGCGGAAAATGTCCAAACTGCGGAAATAGTGTAGACGCAGATGATAAGTTTTGCGGAGAATGTGGTGAAAAATTAAAATAAATTAAGGGGTATATGCCATGAAAAAAAATAAGAAATTCTTATCATTAATGCTCAGCATTTTAACAGTGTTTGCGTTGGTCATTTCTGTTTCTACTATTTCAATTGCTGATGTTGGTGATTTTGAATCATATGATTATGGTGGCAGTTGGAGTTCTTCAGATTGGGGAAGCTCTAGTTGGGACTACGATTATGACTATGGTCATGGTTATAGTAGTGGATACGATGTTTACGGTGGATATTATACGGATGATGGTGGATTTATTTCATTTACTGCGCTTTTTATTATCTTTTGTATAGTTCTTATCGTTTTATCTAAAAGTGGAATATTACGTGGAAGTAGTAGACCATATTATGATCATTATCACCAAACACGCACACCGATTCCAACTTATGATTCGAGTAATGTAATAAACAAAATACACGAAGTTGATCCATATTTTAATGAAGATAAATTTTTATCTTGGGCTAAAACAACATTTATTAAACTTCAAAATGCTTGGACAGCAAGGGATTGGGAGCAAATTAGAACTATTGAGAGTGAAGAGTTGTTTGAACAACATTCGGCACAGATAAAGCGTTATATTGATCGAAAGCAAATTAATGTAATGGATCGAATTGCTGTAAATTATGTAAAGCTATATAGCTTCAGTCAAGACGAGGATAAAGACACATTAAGTATTTTATTAAATTCTTCGATGGCTGACTATATAATTGATGAAAATACACAAGAGGTTATTCAAGGAGATAAGATAACAAGACGTACCAAAACATATAAAATGACGTTTATTAGAAAGAAAGGTTTAAAGACGAGTGAAAGCACAGACGAAAAGAAAACAACAAATTGTCCAAACTGCGGTGCTCCAACCAATATAACATCTTCTGGTAAATGTGAATATTGTGGAAGTGTTATAACGATTGGCGAGCATGACTGGGTATTAAGTAATTTAGAACCTTTTAGAAATTAATAATTAATATTAAAGCCCGAATTATTTTTAAACAATTCGGGCTTTTTAAGTATGCATGGCCTTAATCTTATTAGAAAAAATTAGTTGCAGTTTTTTATGCCAAGTTTAATGCAATTAATAAAGAAAATTGTAAACACCAACTAAAATAAGCATATGTAATGGATAGAAAATGTAAAACAAATATTTTATATTTTTGCCTTTTTGACCGTTATACATAAAGATTGGTATTAAAGAAAAAATTGACGGCCAAGCAAATAATGAGTTTTTATAAGTCATATATGAAAGTAATGTGGCAAAATAGGTTGAAAATGTTAAAACTTTATTTTGATTGAATATGTAAAATAAAATGATTGTTAAAACGCCATACCAACCATAATCCATTGGAACAAAGAAAGCTACAGCAATGATTAACAATGGAATAAGTATTTTCAAAAATTTGTTTTTAAATTTTTCAATGCAATATAAAGCTAGTAATCCGAGAGTTAGTGTTGCACCGACATTTAGCGAAAAATTAATATTTGGTATTGCAGTTTTTGTAAATAGCCAAAATGGGTATTGCGAAATTAATGTAAAAATTATCATTCTAAATATATATTTTTCTTTGCTTTTTGTGTTTTTAAATCCTATTCCAATTTGAAAAGCGAATAATGGCAAAGCAAGTCTTCCAATTGCTCTTAAAATGTTTAAATTTGGAAAAAACATAAAACCTATGTGATCTATTAACATGCAAATAATCGCAAGTATTTTTAATGAAAACGAAGACATATTAACCTCCTTGTTACGTTTTGTTACTCTTTACTAAAAGATATTTTAATACAAAATTATTATATAAGCAACAAAAAATCTCTTGCAGTTATAAGTTAAGTTGTGTATATTAAGTGTAGTATAGAAAAGGAATGTGTTGTATTTATGAAAATTGAATTGTTAAATCAAACGGATTTTGAGCTTGCTCATATTTTTGAATGTGGACAGTGCTTTAGATGGAAAAAACAGGCAGATGGAAGTTATGTTGGTGTTGTGAAAAATGGAATAGTTTCTGTAACTAAAAATAGTGATGCTATTAATATAAATAGCAATATTGATTCTAAAGAGGCTATTTATGATTATTTTGATTTGAATACAGATTATTCGAGCATAAAGGAAGTTTTGTCTAAGGATGATATCAATTTAAAGGAAGCACTTAAATATGGTTATGGGATTAGAATTTTAAATCAGGATCCTTGGGAAATGCTTATAAGCTTTATTATTTCGGCGGCGAATAATATTCCTAGGATTTCTAAAACAATAGAAAATATATCTAAAGCTTATGGCAAAAAAATATGTTTTGAAAATGAAGAATATTATTTGTTTCCAACACCAGAGGAGTTGTCAAAAGCCACAATGGAGGATTTACGAGAATTGAATTTGGGATTTAGAGATAAATATGTCTATAATGCTACTCGCTTAGTTTTAAATAGCGAAGTTGATTTGGATAAAATTTCATTAATGCCATATAAAGAGGCTAAAAAGGAATTGGTTAAAATCCCTGGTGTAGGCGAGAAAGTGGCGGATTGCATTTTGCTTTTTTCGATGAAGAAAAAAGAGTCTTTTCCTGTTGATACTTGGATAAAAAAGGTTATGTCTGAACTTTATTTAGATAGTAAAGATGTGAAAAAAATTTCGGAATTTGCTGATATGAAGTTTGGGCAATATGCCGGCATTGCACAGCAATATTTGTTTTATTGGAGAAGAGAAAAATAATGTTTTTAATTGCTTTACAATTTTGGTTGAAAATAATATAATGACTAGAAAAAAGGAGTAAAAATAAATGGCAAAAAAATATAAAATTAATAAAAAACCGCTTATAATAGTTTTAGCTATTTCGATTCTAATTGCATTGATAGCGGTAAATTGGGAATTTATAAATTATGAAATCAAATCTATTTATCTTAATACTTGGAATAACTATAGTTTTGAAGAATATGACTTAAGTTTTTCACTTCCTAAAGCTTATAAGGTTGTTGAAAAGCCAACAGAAGATTCAACATTGCAATTAGGAACTTCATTGCTTCACACTAAGATTGATATTTCCGGCGACACTCTTTCTAAACTACAAAAACCAGAAAGAGTATTTTCGGGAGGAAATATTTTAACTGGTGTAAGTGTTGCAATAAATTGTTTTAAAACGTCTAAAACTACTAAACCACTAGAAGAAGTCGCAGAAAGCTATTGCTTGTTAATACCTTATTTTTATGAAGATAAATATGAGGCAAGCGAATGTGTGACGGAAAATTTAAGCAAAGAAAATGTTGATATAATGCAGATTTCTTGTGACATGTCGGATGATGAAGAAAACAAAACAATTGTAATGTATTTAATGTCGTTTGATGATAAAGAAGTAACAATCACATTTTTTGGGGATACTTCGAGGATAAATTCTGAGATAGATAATTTGAAAAAAATCGTTTCAAAAGTTAAATAAATATTATAGATTTTTAAAATGTCAAGTATATTGCAAATGCTAAGTTTGCGGTGTGCTTGATATTTTTTGTATCCGAGGAAACCCTTGAAATCACTACATTCTACATAAAATATTACCAAAAAACTTATTTGAAAATTTTCGGTTTTTTTGTTGTAAAATTTTTTTTGTATGTTTATAATGGTAGTATAGTTTTTAGAGAAAATACAAATGAAAAGTTAACAAAAGTAACTAATGATGAATACAAATAGTAAAAGACATATAAGGAGGGTAAAAAAAGTGAACGTTATTAAATTGGAAAAGAAAAACAATGCGTTAGACATTGCCCTAATGGTTGAATCATCTGCTAATGTAGAAAAGCAAGAGTATGACGAGTCAGCTGTTATTGATGTTTTGAAAAGAGAGGCAAATTGTGACGAAGCTCTTGCAAAGGAAATTGCTGAGATTGTTACTGAAAGGTTAACTGTTTTAAATGCTTCTGTTGTTAGCACATCTCTTATTAGGTCTATGATTAATAATGTGCTATTAGAAAAAGGAATAAACAAAGAAATTAAAAATGATTCTGAAGTTTCAATATCTTTTAATGATGTTACTGAAATTATTGAAAATGCTAATAAAGAAAATGGAAATATAGGTCATAATCCAGAAGCTATCAATTTAACGATTGCTGAGAAAGTTTTAAAAGAGTATGCTTTGAGAAATGTGTTTGATCAAGAAATTTCAGATGCGCATAAAACTGGTGAAATTCATATTCATGATTTGGGTATGATTGATAGATTTTATTGCTCAGGGCATTCACCTGAATATATAAAAAAATATGGAATTAGAAATGTTCCGACAATACCTTCTAATTCTAAGCCTGCAAGTAATGCATTTGTTTTAGCAAGGCATATTTGTTCTTTTACTCAATTTTTACAAAGTCAATTTGCGGGTGCGATTGGTTGGGAAGCAATAAATGTTTTCTTTGCACCGCTTTTATTTAAGATGAGTGATGAATCAATAAAACAGTTAGCCCAAACTTTGATTTTTGATTTATCTCAGCTTGCTGGTGGAAGAGGTGGTCAAGTAACTTTTTCGGATTTCAATGTTTACGCATCAATTCCAGACCATTATAGAAAAGTGTTTGCTGTTGGACCAGAAGGCAAATATATGGTTTTAGACAATGAGAAAAATATCTTGAAATTTGATACTCAAGCAGAGGCAAAAGCTTATGCACAAGAGCATGATTATAAGGTTTTAACTTATCAAGATTTTGAAGAAGAATCAAGAAAATTTGCAAAGGCAATTCTTGAAGTGGTTGCTGTGGGTGATGCGGATGGCATGCCGTTTGCGTTCCCTAAAATAAATTTTCATATAAACGAAAAATCTTTTACTGACGAAAAGACAAAAGAACTTCTTATGATTGCTTGTGATTCAGCTAGTAAAAATGGCTGTCCATATTTTATATTTGACAGAAATGCTTTTTCTGTTTCTCAATGTTGCCGTTTAAAAATTGATTTTTCGGAAGAAGATAAAAATTTAATTAATACACCTGAAGAATTGAGATTTGTTGGAGGTCAAAATGTTTCAATTAATATGCCAAACATTCCTTTAAAAGTTGGCTGTAAAATGGAAGATTTTTATAAAGAGTTGGAACGTAGAATGGACCTTTCTGCTAAGGCACATATCCAAAGACAAGACTATGTTTGGAATTTGGCCAATTTAGAAAATTCTCCGGTCAGTTTTTATAAAAAAGGAATGGATGGAAAGCCGTATATCAGGTTAAAAAATATTTCTTATTTAATTGGAATTGTTGGCTTAAATGAATGTGTTTATAATTTGATTGGAAAACAGTTACATGAGTCTGATGAAGCATATATGTTGGGGCTTGAAATTATTGCTTTTATGTTTCAAAAAACAAAAGAATTATCCAAAAAATTTGGCATTGCAATTAAGCTTGAAGAAACTCCTGCAGAAAGCACAGCAGGCAGGTTTGCTAAACTTGATATCAAAAAATATGGTAGCAAAGCTTATCACAAAGAAAATGAATTTGGCGTATATTATACTAATTCAATTCATTTTGCTGCTGATAGCAATGTGGATTACATTACGAGAATTCAAAAGCAGTCAAAGTTTCACACTTTGGTTGAAGCAGGAAGTATGATTCATATTTGGACAGGAAATAACGCTCCTAATCCAAAAGCAATATTTAATTTGCTAGAAACAACTTGGTATAAAACAAAGTGTGTGCAATGGGTTTTATCGCCTGAATATACTTTATGCCATGATTGTCATGCTAAAAGTAATGGTCTTTTAGAAAAATGCCCTAAGTGTGGCAGTGAAAATTTAAGAGGGGTTACAAGAATTACAGGTTATTATGTATTTATAGATAAATTTAACAGTTCAAAACGTGCTGAACTTGCTGATAGATTAAGGGAAAATATAGCTTTTGAAAGCAATCAGCAACAGGATAAAATTGAAAATTAGCTAACTAAGGAGGAAAATGAAATGATAAAAACGTATACACTACCTAATTGTCCAATGTGTGAAGAATTAAAGTCATATATGAAAAATAGTCATATAATGTTTGAAGAAGCAAATGTTGAAACAGACCCAAATGCTCTGGCAAAAATGACGTTTGAAGGAATAGAGCATTATCCGGCTGTTGAGATTAATGGTATGATTTACTCTGGTGATGTTAGTGATTTAAAAAATATAGTTTCAAGATAGTAAATTGACTTTAATGGGGAATTATTAAATTTCTTTAATAATTCTCCTACATAAAACTTACTATCAAATGCCATTCTTGTGGCATTTTCTTAATTGAAAAGAAAGTGTGGGATAACCAATGATAAAATCAGTTATATGGTCTAGCATGATAGACTATCCTGATAATGTTTGTACAACATTATTTACAGGAGTATGCAATTTTGATTGCGAATTTTGTTACAATAAAGGACTTTTGAACGAAAAAGATTTAGACTTTGAAAAAAATATTTTTCCGAAACTATTAGAGAGAAAAGATTTCGTGAATCATATTATCATTTCTGGTGGAGAATGTACAATACATCCAGAATTTGAAAAAATTGTTAATAGATTATATGAAAATGGCTTTAAAATTGGTATTCACACCAATGGATATGCGCCAGAAATATTAGAAAAAATTATTGATAAGTTAGATTTTATTGGCATGGATATAAAAAACGATTTTTTGAATTATGATAAAATCACAAATTCGAATATTGATGTTGATAAAATCAAAAAGTCAATAGAATTAATAGTGAAAAGTGGTGTAAACTATGAATTTAGGACAACTGTTTATCCTAAATATGTTTCACGAGAAAACTTAGAAAGCATAGCTCAATATTTGAATGATAAAGGTAGCAAAGAATATGTTTTACAAAATTATTTTGATTATGACAAAACCGTAATACCGTATACAACAGAAAAGCTTAAAGAAATGCAAATGGCTTGTTCTGCTTACCTTCCTACAAGATTGAGAGGAATAATTTAATTCTAAATTAGCTAATAGGTGGCGAGAAAAAACCTAAATATGATGTAAGGATTTGAAGAAATGAATGCTGTAATTGAAAAAGGATTAAGTGTAAATCCAAATATGAAATTAAATGACGATGCAGAACATGTCGAAAAAATATTGAAAGCTTTAGAAATAAAAGATGGATATTGTCCATGTGTTTTAACTAAAAATGAAGATACAATTTGTCCATGTAAAAAAATGAGAGAAGAAAATAAATGTTGTTGTAAACTTTATGTACATATATAACTTGGAAAAATAAAAAATCAAACCTTGAAAAAGCTTGACAAATCAAGGTTTGAAACATTTTTGAAATTTTTGATAAAAAAATTGAATTTTTTTGTTGACATTAGAGTAAATATCGAGTATACTAACACTTGTCAGTTGATGGAGCTTTAGCTCAGTTGGTTAGAGCAACCGGCTCATAACCGGTCGGTCCGGGGTTCGA